>CABTZO010000001.1 GCA_902489335.1 uncultured Oscillospiraceae bacterium
ATATTATGATTCAGACGCTTTGAGCGGCAAAGATGTTGCAAACTTTTTTGGCGAAGATGAGAAAAAAGTTTTCAAAACTTTGGTCTTGCAAGGCAAAAGTGGAGAACACTATGTAATGATTATACCATCATCAAATAAAATAGACCTTAAAAAAGCGGCAAAATCTGTTGACGAAAAATCTGTTTCAATGATTTTGCAAAAAGACCTTGAGCCTTTAACCGGCTACGAACACGGTGGCTGTTCGCCGATCGGTATGAAAAAAGTATTCACAACAATCATACAAAAACAGGCTTTTGACTACGACACCATTTATATCAGCGGTGGACGAATAGGTCTACAACTTGAAATTGATCCAAATGAACTTCAAAAAATAATAAAAATAAAAATAGGTGATGTAATTGAAGACTAAAAATTTGATAAAAACAATATCGTTCATGCTTTGCTTGATTGCATCAATGCTTTTTCTGTTGTCCTGCAGTGATAAAACCGTCAACGATTTACAACTTCCTAAAAAAGAACATACGGAAAAGATTGAAGTGAAACATAACGAAGAAACTTTTTTTATTACAGACAAAGAAGAGATTTCAAAGCTTATAGACGCTTTTCAGCTTGCGAAACTCACAAAACAAAAAAGCGTTCAAGATTTTCCGACCGCTTCTGATGACTATTACCTTTTATGCTTTAAAGATAAAAATAATGAGGAAATTTATAAAATTTTCGCTTATAAAAAGAATAAAAAATATTATATTGAAAAACCATATCAAGGAATATATAGGATTGCGGATGATGAATTTAATTTGTTGACAAACAAGTAAAAACAAGACGGGCAATTGCCCGTCTTTCTTAATGTTAAGGTTAAAACCAACCACCGTTATATTTCTTTTGAATTATATGCATCGGAACAGATGCAATCAAAAATCCGACAATTAAAACTGCGCCGATGGCCCCGGAATCTGTAAACAAAGATATAATACCGGCAATAATGATAGGAAGTGTGAAAAAGCACAAAGCTTTTCCCATCGCTCTGCCATAGGCTTTTTTGTCTTTAACATTTCTTTGATGATATTCGTGAATGAGTTTTGTGTTGCCCTTGTAGACAAGAATTGCGATTATATTCAATCCTATTGCAACAGCGAATAAAATTATCGAGCCGAATATTTTTCCAAAATCCATAATTCACCACTCAATCTAACGTCAAAAATCTAAAACCTATCATCTAAATTGGCACCCCCTGCAGGAATCGAACCTGCAACTAATCCTTAGGAGGGATTTGTTATATCCATTTAACTAAGGGGGCAAACTTTAAAATAATTTTATCACAACCTTATCCTATTAACAAATAAAAACCGCCGCAGCGGTTTTTATTTGTTCTTATCTTTCAAACGATTTATCGCATCTTCTCTTAGTTTTGTCTTCAGAACTTTTCCTGCATGATTCATCGGAAACTCGCTTATAAATTCGACATATCTCGGCACTTTATGTCTTGCCATATTTTGTCGGACAAAATCTTTCATCTCATCTTCTGTCATTTTCTCGTTTTCTTTTAGAATCACAGACGCCAAAATCTCTTCGCCGTATTTTTCGTCGGGAACACCTATGACCTGAACGTCGCTCACTTTGGTATTTGTGTAGATGAATTCTTCAATCTCTTTGGGATAAATATTTTCGCCGCCGCGAATTATCATATCTTTCAGCCTACCCGTTATCTTGAAATTTCCGTCCTCTGTTTTAATCGCAAGATCTCCCGTATGTAACCAGCCGTCGTTGTCAATCGCACTCTTTGTTGCCTTTGGCATTTTATAATATCCTTTCATAACATTATATCCACGTGCGATAAATTCACCGGTCTCATTTATTTTGCAATCTTGTCCGGTATTTGGATCTATTATTTTGCACTCAATTTCAGGTAAAGGTCTTCCGACAGTTGAAACTCTGACATCAAGAGGGTCGTCGACAAAACTCATCGTGCAGCCGGGTGCGGCTTCCGTTTGACCGTAGACAATGGTTATCTCACTCATATTCATTTTTTCGACGACATCTTTCATCACTTTCATCGGGCAGGGACTTCCCGCCATAATTCCCGTTCGCATAAATGAAAAATCCGTTTTAGAAAAGTCTTCGTGATTTAACATCGCAATAAACATTGTCGGTACGCCGTGACAAGCGGTAATATGCTCATTATTTATACAACTTAAAGATGATTTCGGCGTAAAATACGCAAGTGGATACAGAGTTGTGCCATGGGTAATTCCCGCAATCATCGCAAGCACCATGCCAAAACAATGAAACATCGGTACATGAATCAAAAGTCTGTCGGCAGTCGAAAAGTCCATTCTGTCTCCGATACACTTTCCGTTATTTATAATATTATAATGCGTCAACATTACGCCTTTTGGAAATCCCGTCGTTCCGGAAGTATATTGCATATTGCAAACATCATCTTTGCTAACCCTTTCAGCCATTGCATAGACAGTTTGCAAACTCGTTTTGTCTTTTTGTTTCAAAGATTCAATAAAGCTCAGAGTTCCTTTTTTCTTAAATCCGACCGTAATAATGTTTCGAAGCATAGGCAGGCGTCTTGCATAAAGAGGATCATCTTTCTTTTTAGTCTTTATTTCCGGACACAATTCTTCAATTATAGCACTGTAATCAGACAGCTTTGAACCTTTTGTCATAATCAAAGTGTGTGCGTCCGACTGTTTAAGAAGATATTCGGCTTCGTGTATTTTATATGCGGTATTCATCGAAACCAAAACCGCGCCGATTTTTGTTGTTGCCCAAAAAGCTATATACCACTCGGGAATATTCGGCGCCCAAATTGCAACGTGAGAGCCTGCTTTTACACCCAAAGATACCAAGGCTCTTGCAAAATCGTCGACATCATCCCGAAACTCGGAAAATGTCCTAGTGTAATCCAAAGTCGTATATTTTATGGCACATTGATCCGGAAAAGCCTTAACCATTTTATCCAAAAGTGACGGCAAAGTTTCCGAAATCAAAACATCTTTTTTCCACAACATTTTCCCGGTGTGCGATCTGTTGTAATAAAAATTTTCTTTATTTTTTGACGGGTCGGCAAATCTCTGCATAAAACCGTTAAATTGAGTCAGAATAATTTCAATATCCTTGTATTCATCCAAAAGTTCTTTTTCACAGACAAAAGTTATAAATCCGTTATAGTTAATTGATGAAAGCGCATCCATAATTTCATCGGCGGGAAGGCTTCCCTCACCCATAATACGAGATTTCCAAATGCCGTTTTCGTTTATAGCATCTGCAAAATGAATATGTTTAATATATGCGCCAAGATTTTCTATTGTATGTTGAGGATCTTTTTCACCGTAAAGGCAGGTTCCCTTTACATTCCACAAAGCGCCCAACTCTAGTGAAGGATTTTCTTCGAATAAGGCTCTCAAAAGTTCGGTGTCACAGAATACGCCCTTTGTTTCAATCAAAAGTTGAACTCCGCTCTTTCTTGCCTTATCCGACATCGGCTTGAGTTCTTTTTCAAGTAAAGATAAAAACTCTGATTTATCTTCAAAAGAAGTCATAAACTGAAGTCTGACGTAAGGAATATCTAAAATTTCCGCTATATAAACGCATTTTTCAAGTTCGGAATATGCATTTTTATAATTTTCATTGTCTTTATTTTTAATACAAAGCGCCGACATATCGGAGGTTGTATCCATACAGACAAGCGAAAGTTTATTGTCTAAAAGAAACCGCCTTGTTTTCGCACTTGTATAATCGTGAAAAGCGCCCATTTTATCAGTAAAAAGGCTGTTTTTTATGTTATGAAGCTCCAACCCTTGAAAGTCCGTGTCTTTAGCGATTTGGCACAGTTTATTAAAATTATAATCGCTGTAGCATTTGGTAGAAAAAGAAAGTTTCATAAACTAACTCTCCTCATACATAATCTTATTGACCGCATTTATATAAGCCATTATACTTGCGCCTATTATATCGGTTGAGACGCCTTTTCCGGAATATAGTTTTCCGTCAGAACGAAGTTTTACCAAGGTTACACCGATAGCTTCCTTGCCTTTTGTGACTGATTTAATCTGAAAATCGTCAAGTTCATATCTCTTTCCGACAATGTTGTCAAGAGCCAAAAATGCGGCGTCAATCGGTCCGTTTCCGCTTGCAAGTCCGACATATTCTTTGCCCTCTTTTTCAACTGTAATCTGTGCATTTGAAGAAAAGGAACTTACGCTTGTAATCACATAATTTTTAACTTTGTAGACCGACGGTGCTTGCAGTGCAACTCCGGCAATAATTGCGTCTAATTCAACCGCACCGACATTTTTGTTTTTCACCACTTTTTTTACTTCGTTAAATACTTTGAGTTTATCTTCATTTGAAAGATCATATCCCAAACTTTCAATCGCTTCGACGACAACCGTTTCATCATCATTTACATCAAGTATGATTTTGCTTTCTATCTGCGAATCATCTTTAATATCAAACTTTATTTTATCGTTTTGCCGGGGAGAATCAATTTGAGAAATATTATTTACGGTTTTATATAGTTTTGAATATTCTATATTGCTGTCAATCAGATATTTATTTCCGTTTTCCCTTAAAAACTCACAAAACTCCGTAAGCGGTGTGATTTCCCCGTTTATTTGAGTCTTGACAAAATTAAATCCGTTTTTCACCGCCATAGCAGATGTCGCATTTGCAGTGTTTATTTTATTATACGCACAAACCGCCAAATTTGATTTATTTTCAAAAGCTATTTTTTCTGTTAAGTTCAAATATTCATCGGGCAAAACACTTGAAGCACTGTCGCAGATTGTTACAAAAGAAACTTCTTTGGAAAAAGCTTCGGATACAACTTCCTTAAGAAAGTTTTTATCCGCTCTTGTCGCATCTATGGCACAAAGTTCAATCGTTTCAGCATAAGATTTCATTTCTTCAATACTTGTTTTAATGTAACTTAAAACATCTTGCGGTTTCTTATGAAAAAGATATTCCATTCCGAGAGTCGAAACGGGAACTTCCAAACGAAGCACATAATCTTTTCTGTCGCCGAAAGCGTCCTTTAATTTACCAAAAGGAACAGAGAGTTTAGCGTGACCGAGCAAGCCCAAAAGTGTCTTAACGAACAACAAATCTACTTTTTCGTCTTGAAGTTGAGGAAGTTCTATAACATCGACGCCCAACCTGTCAAGTTGCTTTGCTATTTCAAGTTTTTCTTTGAATGTAAACTCTTTATCATTTCTACAGAGCGTAGAATCAATAATCGTTATTTTTCTCATCTTTCTGCTCCTTTTGAAACAAATTTCCGAGTTTAACTCGGAAATTTGCAATTAGTCTTGATAATTAACGCCTATTTTTATTGCCTTTAAATTATAGTCAAATAAATCTGCTTTTCTTTTGGAAATTATCTTTTTGAGAGTTGTTTCAACCATATTTTCATCAAATTCATCAAAGACTTTCATCATCTTTCCCGCAATAATCATATTTGCAAGTGTAGGTATATCATTTTCACTTGCCAATCCCGTGGCAGGTATATAATAAACGGTGACATCGTCTCGTTTAACTTTTCTGTCTATCAGCGATGAATCAGCAAAAATCATACCGCCGCTTTTAACAGAATTTTCAAATCGATCGAGAGACGGGAGATTCATTGCGACCAAGACATCCGGTTTTGAAACAATCGGTGATCCGACAGGCTCATCTCCGACAATTACACTGCAACTTGCGGTACCTCCGCGCATTTCCGGACCGTAAGACGGAAGCCAACTTACATTTTTATCTTCAAGTAAACTTTTATAAGCGATGAACTTTCCGGTAAACAGAATTCCCTGTCCGCCGAATCCCGAAAACAACAAGTTTCTGTTACTCATTTTGTTGCCTCCCTTTCCGCACTACGATCTTTATATACGCCTAAAGGATAATATGGAATCATTTTATCGTCTATCCACTTTAAAGCCTCTTTTGGTGTCAAGCCCCAGTTTGTGGGGCAGGTTGACAGAACTTCAATAAGAGAAAAGCCCTTGTTTTCAAGCTGATTTTGAAATCCTTTTTTTATTGCCTTTTTGGCGTTTTTTATTCCCTTAATGCTGTTAACCGTAACTCGTTCAAGATATTCGGGGCCCTCAAGTTCGGATAACATTTCACAAACCTTTATCGGATATCCGCAATCTTCTGCTTTACGTCCGTAGGGCGAAGTTTGTGTAACTTGATCTATCAGCGAAGTCGGGGCCATTTGACCGCCGGTCATGCCGTATATTGCGTTGTTTATAAATATTATTGTTATATTTTCATTTCTTGCCGCCGAATGAACAGTTTCCGCCATTCCGATTGATGCAAGATCGCCATCACCCTGATATGAAAACACAATATTATTCTCGGGATCCGCTCTCTTTACACCGGTTGCAACTGCGGGCGCTCTTCCGTGTGCCGCTTCGATCATATCAAAATTAAAATAATTATAGGCTAAAACTGAACAACCGACAGGTGCAATTCCTATTGTTCTGCCCTCAATTCCAAGTTCGTCAACAGCTTCCGCTATCAGTCTATGCACAATTCCGTGAGTACATCCCGGGCAATAGTGCAGGGGCTCATCAGATAAAGATTTTGGTTTATCAAATACTACCATAATTTCCTCCTCACTTACTTGCTTTCACTATGGCATCCAACACCTGTTCGGGTGTCGGTATCATGCCGCCGGTTCTGTTGCAAAGTTCAACGGGCACCTTACATTCACAAGCGAGTTTTACATCTTCAATCATTTGTCCCATCGACATTTCAACTGTAATAATCTTTTTAACCTTGTTTGCTGCTTCATTAAATACCTTTTTAGGAAACGGCCATAAAGTTATTGGTCTGAGTAGTCCTACTTTTATTCCCATTTTACGCGCTTCGTTTATTGCATTTTTTGAAACTCTTGCGGAAATTCCGAAAGCGGCAATGCAAATTTCGGCATCGTCCATAAGATAACTTTCATACATCGTTTCGTTTTCTTCGATTTTTTTATATCTTTCATATCTGGCAAAAACTTTATCTTCCAGTGTTTGAGGATCTAAGAAAAGAGAATTTATAACATTCTTCTCTCTCTTTCCTTTTGTTCCGTCAGTCGCCCACGGTTTTTCAACCTTATCTTCAATTTTAAAATCTAAAGATACGGGTTCCATCATCTGTCCGAGTGTTCCGTCGGCTAAAATCATTGATGTCATTCTGTATTTATCTGCAAGATCAAAACCTTTGACGGTAAGTTCCGCCATTTCCGCAACAGATGCGGGTGCCAAAACTATCAAATGAAAATCTCCGTGTCCGCCGCCCTTGGTTGCCTGAAAATAATCTGACTGACTCGGTTGAATTCCTCCGAGTCCGGGTCCGCCTCTTTGAACATTGACTACAAGAGCGGGCAAGTCTGCTCCGGCAAGATATGAAAGTCCTTCACTTTTTAATGCAATTCCGGGACTTGAAGAAGAGGTCATTACTCTTTTGCCTGCGGAAGAAACTCCGTATACCATGTTTATTGCGGCAATTTCACTCTCTGCCTGTAAAAACACTCCTCCGATTTTAGGCATTCTCTTTGCCATGTATGCGGCAACTTCCGTTTGTGGCGTAATAGGATATCCGAAATAATGTCTGCAACCTGCAATGATAGCGGCTTCCGCTATCGCTTCGTTGCCTTTCATCAAAACTTTTTCTGTCATTGATTTTTCTCCTCCTTTTCAACGGAAATTACGCAGTCAGGACACATCATGGCACAGAAAGCACAACTGATACAGTCCGCTTCTCTTACCGCCTCCACAGGATGATGTCCTTTCTTATTTATAGCCGTTTTAGATAATTCAAGAACTTTTTTGGGACAAACATCTACACAAAGACCACAGCCTTTACATCTGTCTTCCATTATTGTTAGCTTCTTCATCGATTATTCCTTTCCAAATCAAATTGTTGTTTGCAATTTCAAAGGGAACAAATTATTTATTCTGTCTTTCAAACTGTCGTATAAATCTTCTCTCACACTTGTCATTACAATCGGCAGATTTGTCCTTTTCGATAGCTCTTCGGCTTTTTTTACAGAGTTTAAAATATCTTTTTCGTCGGTTGCACTGCCGATATTTGAATTATTTATAATGCCGGTGAAATGAAATCTTGAAGCAAATTCAATCTCTTCCATTATTTTTATTATGTCTTCCACTTCAGAGCTTAAAGGTCTGTAAAAATTAACTGTAACAAACATATCATATTCGTCTTCCCCCACTCTCGAATGCAGTCTTCCTAAAGCAAGGGCTCCTCTTTCGTCTCCGCCGACATCGACGATGAAATTAAAATCTTTTTCATCTGCGACAGAATACATTTGTTGAGGAAGAGATGGAATATCTAAATTACTGTTTGCAAAGTCTGAGGCAATGAGTTCAATATTGTATTTTGATAAGATTTCTTTGCTGTCCTTTGTTCTGAAATAGGGATTGACTATATCAAGATCGGCAATTTTTATTTTTTCGTTTTCCTTTGCCTTTTTTATAGCCAAATTTACCGCAACATTTGTTTTCCCGCTGCCGTAATGACCGGCAATAAATGTAACTCTTTTCATCAATCTTTTAAGTTGAGCGGATAGGTCCAACCCATAAAGTCTTCAAGTTTTCCTGTTTGCATTCCGTAAAGGGTGTCGTAAAGTTTTTGGGCAGTTTCTCCGACTTTTCCGTCTCCGACTTGATAATCTTTTCCCTTATAATTTAAAACCCCGATAGGTGAAATTACAGCTGCGGTTCCGCTCGCAAAAATTTCTTTCAAACTATTATCTTCTGAAGCTTTGAGTATGTCATCAATAGAAAGTTTTCTTTCACTGATTTTCATTCCCCAATGTTTTAATAGCTTGATAACAGAATCCCTGGTGATGCCGGGCAATATTGTTCCGCTGTCAAGAGGAGCGGTAATTACTTCATCACCGATTTTGAAGAAAGCGTTTGAAGTGCCGATTTCTTCGACATATTTATGTTCCAAAGCATCAAGCCAAAGGACATCTTTACAGTTATATTTCATAGCATTCTTAGAAGCTCTCATTCCTCCGCCGTAGTTTCCTCCGACTTTGGCAAATCCGGTTCCGCCGGGCACCGCACGAACATATTCGTCTTCGACATAAATTCTCGTTGTGCTGAGTCCTCCGTCATTTGCCGCATAATATGAACCTGTTGGGCTGAGAATTATCATAAATTTATAGTGCTTTGCGGGAAGAACGGAAAAAGAAACTTCGTCTCCAAAGATAAACGGTCTGATATACATCGCCGTACCTTCAAGTTTTGGCATCCAATCGGCGTCAACCTTGATTAACTGTTCAACCGCTGCGACCAACAGGTCATCCGGTAAATCCGGAATACACATTCTCTCGTTTGTGTTTTTCATTCTCTTGACATTCATATCCGGTCTGAAAATCTGAATGCCTCCGTCCGGGCGTCTGTATGCTTTCATTCCCTCAAACATCATCTGAGCATAGTGAAGAACGCAGGACGCGGGTTCAATCAGAAAAGGTTCATTCGGAACAATTCTTCCGTCGTGCCAGCCTTGATCTTCATCATAATCCATTACAAACATGTGATCGGTAAAATATCTTGCAAAACCGAGCTTTGTTTCATCTTCCGGTCTTTTCTTGGGACTTTTTGTCCTCTCAACTCTAAAATTGTAACTCATTGTATCCTTCTTTCTTTATTATAAATTATAAATTTCTGCTCTTCTGTCATTAAAGACATTAATATCTCGGCGAATTTTATTGACTGTTTCAAAATTGCACTCGCAAAAATCAATCTCTTCTTTACCGCCTAAATTGTAAAGTTCATTTCCCAAAGGGTCAAAGGCTATGGAATTTCCTCCGTAAACTGTTTTTTCTGCCTTTCCACACGAATTACAGGAAACCGCAAAGATTTGATTTTCAATTGCCCTCGCCTTTAAAAGTGACTTAAACTGTTCAATCCTTTCTTTGGGCCACTGGGCGACGACAAAAATCAATTTTATCCCATCAAGTGCAAGACTTCTTATCAATTCGGGAAATCTCAAATCGTAGCAAATTATTACCGCAGCTTTTTCTCCGTCGACTAAAAATGTCTTATACCCTTTTCCTTTTTCAAAATATTTGTCTTCTTCCATCGGTGAAAATAGGTGACATTTATCATATTCGCAAATAACGGTTCCGTTTCTGTCAAATACAAAAGAAGTATTGTATATTTTGCCGTCATTTTTTTTATTCATCACGCTTCCGGCAACAGCATTCACCTTATATTTTTTACAGAGTTCACCGAAAAGTCTTTTCGTCTTTTCTCCGTTTATGTCGGCAAATTCCGATAAATCATTTTTAGGAAAAAATCCCACATCCCACATTTCAGGATAAACAATAACATCCGGATTTTTTGACAATGCTTTATCGAACATCTTTTTAGCCAAATCATAATTTGATTCTTTATTTAGAAAAGTCATATTCATTTGGCAACATGCTATTTTCATAATATCACCTACAGTTTATTTCTCTGTATTTTTCCGCTTATGGTTTTCGGGAGACTATTTCTAAAGACAACTTTTCGCGGATATTTATACGGAGCGGTATTAGATTTTACATATGTCTGAATTTCTTTTATAAGTTCTTCACTGCCCTCTGTTCCGTCAACCAATACCACACTCGCTTTAACAATCTGACCTCTTATCTCATCTTTTTCGGCTGAGACTCCACATTCCAAAACATAGGGTAGTTCCATTATTACGCTTTCAATTTCAAACGGTCCGATTCTATAACCGGATGATTTAATAACATCGTCAACTCGTCCGACATACCAGAAGAATCCGTCTTCGTCTCGCCAAGCAGTGTCTCCTGTATGATAAGCTCCGTCATGCCAAACTTCCTTGGTTTTTTCATCATCGTTATAGTAACCCATAAAGATTCCGGGCGTATTCTTGGCTGAAGTTTTGACAACGATTTCACCGATTTCACCGTTTGGCAAACTGTTTCCTTCTTCATCGACTATATCAACATCATAAAGAGGAGTTGCCTGTCCCATTGAACCGAATTTATGTGTGTTGCCCATTAAATTTGCTATTACGAGAGCAAGCTCGGTCTGACCGAATCCCTCCATTATTTCAAGCCCCGTACTGTTTTTAAACTGTTTGTATACTTCCGGATTTAAGGCTTCACCGGCTGTTGTCATATGTTTGATGCTTGAAAAATCATACTTTGATAAATCTTGTTTAATCATCATTCTCAGGATTGTAGGTGGTGCACAGAATGAAGTTATACCGTATTTCTCGAAAAGAGGCATTATATCCGCCGCATCAAAACGGTCAAAATCATATACGAAGACTGCACCTTCACAGAGCCATTGTCCGTAAAGTTTTCCCCACATAGCTTTGGCCCAACCGGTTTCGGCAATTGTAAAATGAAGACTGTTGTGTTCAACTCCGTGCCAATATTTTGCCGTTATGTAATGTCCTAAAGCATATTTATAGTTATGCATCGCTATTTTGGGATAACCTGTAGTTCCGGAAGTAAAGAACATCAACATTGGGTCATTTCCGCAAGGAGAATCGTTTCTTCTTCTAAAATGGGTGCTGAATAACTGATATTCTTCGTCAAAATCATGCCAGCCTTCTCTCTCTCCGCCGACAAGAATTTTGTTTTGAAGTTTTCCGACTTTCTCTTCGGCCAGTTCTACCTGATGAGCAACATCACCGTCCGCGGTACATAAAATTGCACTGACTCCGGCACTTTCAAATCTGTATTCAAAATCATGGGATTGTAGTTGATTTGTTGCAGGAATTGCTATTGCACCGAGTTTATGCAGTCCTAAAATTGCAAACCAAAATTGATAATGTCTTTTAAGAACAAGCATAACCCTGTCTCCGCGTTTAATACCCAAAGATTTGAAATAATTGGCCGCTCGAGCAGAATTTTTTCGCATGTCATCATAGGTAAATTTTCTTTCAACTTTGTCTTTCGACAGATGAATCATTGCTGTTTTTGTCGGATCTTTTTTTGCTACTTTGTCAACAACATCAAAAGCAAAATTAAAATTATCATCATTTTTGAATTTGATATCAAGTAAGGACCCGTTTTCATCTTCATGAAGCTCAATGAAATCTGCGCTTACACCGTGCTTAGATGCTTTTATAGGTGCAATTACCGTCTCTCTCGTTTTCTTTTCGTTTTCTTCTTCTCCCGGCAAAACAACGGCAAGGAAAAAACAATCTTCTCCGTTTACGGCTATCATTCCGTGAGGTGTTGCGCTGTTATAGTAAATACTGTCGCCCTCATTAAGATATTCAATATGATCTCCGACTTGAACTTTAAGGCAACCGCTCATAACATAATCAAATTCTTGACCTTTGTGTTTTGTCAAATGAATTGGTCTGTTTTGTAGCTCTTGGCTGAACTCATATTTAACAAAATAGGGTTCTGCTATCTTTTTACGAAAAAGCGGAGCAAGATTTTTTATATCTATTCCCGGTTCTTTTGCAGTCTCCTGTCCTTCGCCTTTTCTTGTGACATTGTAAAACGAAAGATGTGCGCTAACCCCTTCTAAAATATCGGTTACACCTATATCAAAAACCAAGGAACATTTATGTATAAATGTAAACGGAAAGTCCTGTGTTCCGCTCTCAAAATTTCTATATTCCTCTAAACTGACATCTGTCTTTTCAGCCATTTCTTCCTGTGACAGACCTGAAATTTCGCGCATTTCCTTTATTCTTGTAGCTATTTCAAATAATTTTTCTGCTGCAACAGTTGTCATTTCAGTTTCCTCCTTATAAAAAAACGCACCCGTCTCAATGATTTTTCATTGAGACGGATGCTAATCATCCGCGGTACCACTCAAATTGCGACAAATATGTCGCCACTCACAGAGCCCAACAGCTCCTTTGCACTAACGTAGCAATTCACGAAAGACCCTACTAAATAAAAATTTTTCAAATCTCCAGCTCAGAAGTGATAAGCAATTGGCGTTTTTTATTATCGGTTCTCACCAACCACCGACTCTCTTTAATAAAAATTCGCCTGCCGTCTTCATCACAGCTTTTTTTGTTTTCTGAATTCTATATCTAATGTATTTTTTTGTCAATATATAATTTGTTTTTTATTAAAAACAACAAAGTTTAATTGAGAAATATATTTTGTTTTTGTTGACTTCGCCCTATATTTGAACTTTTTATTTTAATTTTGATATCAAACAACACCTTGGGCCATCATGGCATCGGCTACCTTCAAAAATCCGGTTACATTTGCACCTAAAACAAGATTACCCTTGTCGTTATATTCTTCTGCAGCATCAGAAATATTGTAGTATATATTTTGCATTATTTTTTCCAAATGTTTATCAACCTGCAAAAAGCTTTTTGCAAGCCTCTGAGAGTTTTGCGACATCTCTAAAGCAGAAACGGCAACCCCACCTGCATTTGCAGCTTTTGCCGGTCCAAAAATCACCTTACTGTTCTGGAAATATTTTACTGCATCAATTGTTGTTGGCATATTTGCACCTTCTGCAACCAAAATACATCCGTTTTTACACAGCTCCTTTGCATCATCAAGTAGCAATTCATTTTGCGTTGCACAGGGAAGCGCAATATCACAGGGGATATTCCAAGGACGTTGACTGGGAAAATATTCCGCTTCTTTCCTATATTGTAAATATGAGTGGATCCTCTCTTTTTTATTTTCTTTAACTTCTTTTAAGACTTCAAGGTCAATGCCGTCTTTATCATATATAAATCCGCTCGAATCAGATGCGGTCAAAACTTTTGCCCCCATTTCGATTGCCTTTTCAATAGCATAGATAGCTACGTTTCCTGAACCTGATATTGAAACTTTTTTGTTTGCTAAACTTGCTCCCATTGATTCCAGCAGAGTTTCAACAAAATAAATAAGTCCGTATCCGGTTGCTTCGGTTCTTGCGAGTGATCCACCGTAGCTGAGGCCCTTTCCCGTTAAAACACCTACATATTTATTTGTTATTCTCTTGTATTGACCGAAAAGATATCCTATCTCTTTTGCGCCGACTCCTATATCTCCTGCCGGAACATCGGTATCTTCTCCGATGACTCTGTATAATGATGTCATAAAGCTCTGGCAAAGTCTCATGATTTCATTGTCACTCTTGCCTTTAGGATTAAAATTGCAACCACCCTTACCGGCACCGATTGGAAGTGAAGTCAAAGAATTCTTGAAAATTTGTTCAAAAGCTAAGAATTTTATAACCGAAAGATTTACAGACGGATGAAATCTGAGTCCTCCTTTATATGGCCCTATCGCTGAGTTAAACTGGATTCTATACCCTCTGTTGACTCTAACTTTTCCGTTATCATCAATCCATGGCACGCGAAAAACATATAATCTTTCAGGCTCAACAAGTCTTTCCATGAGTGCAGCTTTTTGATATTCCGGATGAGCATCTAAAACAGGTTCAATTGATTTTATAAAGGCTCTGCTTGCCTGTAAGAACTCTGCTTGACCACGATTATTATCTTCCAAATAACTGATTATCTTTGATCCGTATGACATTATATTTCTTTTCCTTCCAATTTTCTTTGACTTTGATATTATATTATCAATAACAGCAAAATGCAATATTATATTGATAATCTTTCAAAAAAATAAAGGCTTGGAATCAAGCCTTTATTCATCTTTAGTTATTTTTGTTGTATTTTCAATGCATCGTGTATTTTATTTGTATATTTTGTATAGTGCGTTATTTTCGAAATTGCAAGTTATTTATTTTTACTTGCATTTTTATGAGACTTTTTTTGCTTTTTAGATTGAACTTGTCCCTGATTTTTTCTGCTTTCATATATTTCAACAGCTTGATTATGAATTCTTTCTTTTTTAGCTTTTAGAATTTCGTTTTTCTCTTTCTTTTCTCTTTTTATTTGCTCTTTTGTCTTTTGTCTGTTCGGATGAATAGCAACAAGTTCATCGAAGGTATCTTTTGCAAAAGGCTTGACTATAGGGAGTCTATTTGCAAAATAATAAAAATTAAGCGTCAATAAAGTAGCTCCTAAAGATGCGGTAAAAACAAGTGCGCTTTTTGCAAATAAATTTTGTTCTTTCATAATTTTCACTCCTCTATTTTATTATAACGATGATATCTTTTTTAAATTTACCTGTCAACTGCTCGTTTTGACTCTTGTTTTATTTAACAATTCTTAAAAGCTTCGATATTTTCTTTTACATCTCAAATATGTTAAAATGTACAGGTTGTAGGAGGAGTGAATGAAGGAACTTTTTAAAAATTTAAAAAAAGAATATTTAAATAAACAAACTTTAATATACATGATTTTCGGTCAATTGACAACTGCCGTCAGTCTCGCTACTTTCTATTGCGGAAAATTTCTTTTTGCCGGTTTTGAAAACACATTTAAAAACTTTCCCGGAGCTTTTATACTTGCAAAGCCTTATTTGTGGGCTAATGTTTTTTCATGGTTCTGTGCCGTAACTTTTTCTTTCTTGACCAGCAAATATCTTGTGTTCCACAGTGCAAGCAAGAATAAGGCTTTTTTCAAAGAAGGAATCAACTTTTATAGCGGAAGACTTATTTCTTTGTTTTTCCAACAATTCGGTCTCTACCTTTTGGTAGAAAAGCTATATATCTCACCGTTTATTTCTAAAATGTTGACAGGTTGTGTAGTGGTAGTATTAAACTTTTTCTTTGCAAAATACATATTTTACGGTGCAAACAATTCAACAGAAAAAGAATATAAAAACAACAAAAAAATTGAAACAAATCAAGAAATGGAGGAATAAAGTATGGGAATAATTTTTGAGTGTCAGAATTTAACAAAAAAATACGGCCATCTTATCGCACTTAATTCTATAAACCTTAAACTTGAAACCGGAAAGGTCGTTGGTCTGTTAGGACCAAACGGAAGCGGAAAAACCACCCTTCTAAAACTCGGTGCCGGCCTGTTAGTTCCGAATGAAGGAGAAGTTTTAATAGATGGACTCAATCCTTCTGTTAAGACAAAAGAAATGACAGCTTTTTTACCTGAAAGAAACTCACTTGATGTTAACATGACTGTTGATTATCTATTGAAATTCTTTGCCGATTTCTATTATGATTTTAATATGGAAAAGGCACGCCGTCTTTTATCTGATTTAGGTGTCAATTCAAAAAATAAACTTTCTCAATTATCAAAAGGAAACAGAGAAAAAGTTCAGATTATTCTGACTATGAGCAGAGATGCAAAACTTTATTTGCTTGATGAACCTATCGGCGGCGTTGATCCTGCTTCAAGGGATTATATCTTGAAAACAATTATTAGTTCTTATAACAAAGATGCCTGCGTTTTAATTTCAACTCATTTGATTGCCGATGTTGAAGATATTCTCGATGATTTTATTTTCATTCGCGAAGGTGAGATTATTAAAAGCGGAAATGTAGAAGCGATTAAGGCAAGAAAGAAAAAATCTTTAGATAAAATTTTCAGGGAGGCTTTCATATGTTAGGAAAATTATTTAAACATGAATTTTATCAGATGACAAGAAAGCTCGGTCCCATATATTTGGGAATTATTCTGTTTACAATTGCCGGAAGAGGTTTTACCTTTCTTTCCACAAGAAAAGTATTCGTTGAAAATGCAAATCATACCTTTGTTTCGGTAATAAACTTTCTATCCGGATTTTTTATCGCAGTTTTTCTGTTGATAATTTTAGGATTGCTCGCATACACAATAATAATTTTGATAACAAGATTTTATAAAAACTACTTTACCGACGAGGGATATTTGATGATGTCCTTACCAGCAAAGACATCTTCTCTTATAAACGCAAAACTTTTTAACGCGTTTATTTGGTCGATTTTCAGTATTTTACTTGTGATTTTAGGTGCAATTATACTATTTTCAAGCTTTGACGGACTAAAAAGCTCTGTTTCGGAGACTTTCCGAGTTTTTTCTAATCTTTACAACAACAGCAGAGAAACTCTGGAAAAACAACTGGGTGTTCCTGTCTGGGCCGGGATTTTAGAGTTGATACTTTTAATATCTATTTCAACACTTAATTTCTTTCTAATCTGCTATTCATCAGTTGTGTCCGCTCAACATTCAAAGATCAAAAGCAAAGGTGTTGCAACCGTTTTGTATTATCTGATAATTACAACTGTGTTCTTCTTTATATTTATATTTCAAACAATTATTTTAAGTAATCTAAAATCATATCCCGAATTTTTAAATAAACTCGGAAGCGGCAACACACTTGCAATTCAGATGACTTTGATCGGCATTATGATTGAAGAGTTTATTTTTTCGATAATACTGTACACAACAACATTGAAATCCATGAAGACTAAACTCAATCTTCCTTGATTTTATATAGACTTGATACAATTTCTTCGGCAGTGGACAGAGGCCCCGAACTGTTTATCGTTACAATAACTTGTGGTCTTTTGCCCTTTCCGATTCTTAGACGATCGTTAAAATCTTTATCAAGCATTTTTATTTCATCCATTTCAAAATTATCTTTATAGACAAATATTTCATTTCCCTGTTGACTTATTTCATTTATACCTAAATCTGCGGCTTTGCGTCTTAGCAAAGCCGTTTTTATCAGTGTTATAACCGATGTTGGGGGGTTAGAGAATCTGTCTTCAAGTTCAGAAACCAGTTCTTTGGCATCCATCTCGGAATTCAAATCGGCTATTCTGCGATAAACATATAATCTCTGGTTTAAATTTTCGATATAATCTTCGGGTATGTGAGCATTTATTCTTATATTTATCAAGCAGTCTTTATCATCATAAGTAAAATCGGTTTTTTCTCCCTTTTGCTTTTTTATGGCATTTGAAAGAAGTTTAACATACATCTCATATCCGACGGCATTCAATTGACCGCTCTGCGCCTTGCCTAAGAGATTCCCTGCTCCGCGCAATTCCAAATCTCTCATAGCAATTTTAAAGCCGGATCCAAAAGCTGTATATTCTCTTATCGTTCTAAGTCTTTTCTCTGCAATTTCCGAAAGTTGTTTGCCTCTTGTAAAAGTAAAATACGCATAGCCTTTCAATGTGCTTCTGCCAATTCTGCCCCTTATTTGATGAAGCTGTGCAAGGCCCATTCTGTCAGCATTTTCAATTATCAAAGTATTTACATTTGGAACATCCACACCGGTTTCAATTATTGTAGTGCATACTAAAACATCGGTTTGATGATTGAGCAATTTCTTCCAAACCTTCGTCAACTGTTCTTCATTCATTCGACCGTGTGCAATATCGATTCTTGCACGATCGCCGGTCATTTCTTCAACTTTCCGTGCCGTTTGCTCAATTGTATCAATGTCATTATGCAAGTAATACACTTGCCCATGTCGTCTTAGTTCTTTGTCAATGGCAGCCGCAATTATTCTTTTGTCGTATTCCAAAACATAGGTTTGAATCGGTTGCCTGTCTGCGGGTGCCTGTTTGAGTGCCGATAAATCTCTTAGTCCGGACACCGCCATATTCAATGTTCTCGGTATTGGTGTTGCCGACAAAGTAAGCACATCAACATTGGGATATTTATTTTTTAACTTTTCTTTTTGAGTTACACCAAATCTTTGTTCTTCATCGACAATTAAGAGTCCGAGATCCTTAAATTTTATGTCTTTTGATAAAAGTCGGTGCGTTCCGACAATCATATCAATGTTGCCTGCGGACAAATCTTTTAAAATAGTCTTCTGTTCTTTTGCCGTTCTGAAGCGCGAAATCATATCGACTGCAACGGGAAAGTCAGCAAACCGCCTTGTAACAGTCAGATAATGTTGATAGGCAAGAATCGTTGTAGGCACAACAAACGCAACCTGTTTACCCTCAACTATCGCCTTAAAAGCCGCTCTAAGCGCAACTTCGGTTTTTCCGAAACCTACATCACCGCAAAGCAGTCGATCCATAGGATAAGATTTTTCCATATCCTCTTTTATTTCTCCGACTGCCTTTAGTTGATCATCCGTTTCTTCGTATTCAAATCGACTTTCAAAATCATTTTGCAAGTCAGTATCGGGCATATAAGCATAGCCTTTGATTTTCATTCTCTTAGAGTATAGAGCAATCAATTCTTTTGCTATATCATCGGTCTGTGCTTTGATTTTTTGCTTTGTGTTTTGCCATTGTTTTGATCCGAGCTTGTTTAATTTTGGCGCAACACCGTCTTTTGAACTTCCTATATATTTTGACAATAAATCAAGTTGATTGACAGGCATAAAAAGTTCATCACTTTTGTCATATTTAATTTTTATGTAGTCCTTTGTAACGCCCGTTATAGTAAGTGTCTCGACACCGTCAAAAATTCCTATTCCATAATTTGAATGGACTACATAGTCACCTTTTTGCAAATCAGAAAGCGAATGAAAAGCATTTTTATTTTTGTTCTTTTTTATTCTTCGCTTTTCACTTTTTCGTATATTTGAACTGATAATTTTGAGTCCTGATTGAGGGAGACTCATAGATTCAGATAAATTACCCTCTAAAATATTAATTGAATATAAATTAAGAGGTTCCGATAAACTATTAAGTAAATTTGCATTGATTTCTTCTTCAACCAATGCTTTATAAACATTTTTAGCTGCTTTCGCCGTTCCGGCGTAAAGAATATAGGTATAATCCTTGTCCTGTGTTTCTTCGTGTAAGTCTTTTATTGAACCCTGCCAGTTGCTTTGAAACATTGAAGAAGTATTAAACTTATGCTTGATTTCAAGCGGAATATTACCGCGTAAAAATGTATCCGCAAGAATTACATTTCTTTTATAAATGTCGTTAAACAAAGCATCTGTATGTGTTATGAATTCAGAGTTTTTCTTAGTTATAAGTTTAGACTCAAGCGCAAACTTGATATCTTCAAAAAAAATCTTAGCCTCTGCCTTTGTGTTTTTGTATGCGTTATATCCGTCACAGAGAAAAATCGTTGCCTTATCAAAATAATCAAGAAGTCCCGTCATTTCATAATATTTTGGCATATATTTATCGGGATTTTCTTTTTGATTGATCTCTTCGTCTTCAAAAATATATTCTTTAGCCGGAACAATTTCTATTTTGTCGGTTTCTCCAAACCGCCTCTGCGAGTCAACATCAAAAAAATAGATTTTTTCTATTTCATCGTCAAAAAAATCTATTCTGAAAGGATGCTTTTGACCGGGAACAAAAAGATCAAAAATTTCTCCTCGATTTGAAAAGGTTCCGACGCCTTCAACTTCATCACTCATTACATAACCTGAAAATAAAAGCTTCTCTTTGAGATTGCTTATTGAAAGCGTATCCCCCACAGAGATTTTCATTTTTGCTTTTGAAAATACCTGTTTCGGAATTGTCCTCTGACTCATAGCATAAGCAGATGTAACTATTACACCGTTTTCTTTCTTAAAGGCAAAGTTTAGAGCGGCTATCCTTAAATGCTCATATTCTCGTGAAACAGTTCTGTCTTCATCAAAAGAAATATCGCGAGAAGGATAATAAAAAGCAGAAACACCTAAATTTATCAAGTCATTATATAAATTTACGCACGACGAATCGTCCGGTAAAACACAAATTAGGTCTTTTCCGGATTTTTCTGTTAACAACTTGAGTATTACCGACTTATATAGATCACTCGGTCCGATTAAAGAAATCGGAAACTCGTTTGAATTATATGATTGTATAAATTGCTCAAGTTCCTGATTTTTAAGAAGTAAGTCTGTAAATTTCATGGCTATGAATTAAATCTGTTCATCGCCTCCTCGATTTTTCCGTCGACAATCAATTCGACAGAGGTATTGATTTCATCTGAAATACCGTCTATCTTATTTTTTTCTTCATTTGAAAACTTTGATAAAACGAAATCCGCTAAATCAAAATCCTTGTTTTCTCTGTCTCCCACACCGATTTTTATGCGTTTAAAATTATCTGACTTGATATTTTCTATTATGCTCTTCAAACCATTGTGTCCGCCGGCAGACCCCTGCCTGCGAATTCTTATTTGACCGGGATCCAAATTTATATCATCACAAAGGACAATAAGATTTGATATCGGAATTTCATAATAATCGAGAACTGCTTTTACAGCTCTGCCGCTGTCATTCATATAGGTTTGAGGTTTTATCAAAATACAGCGTTCACCCGATATATCAAATTTACAATATTCACAGAAAAGAAAAGTTCCCCTTCTAAAAGAGAGGTCCTTTTCCGCTGTTATTTTATCGGCCATCATAAAGCCGACATTATGTCTTGTGCTTTTATATTCATCTCCGGGATTTCCCAAAGCTGCAATCAAAAACAAAATATCACCTATCCAAATTTTTGAGTTTTCTTGTTTTCAAAACCCAATCATTTTTGTTTTCCTGTCTGTTTCTTGCAATAGCAAGTGAATAGTCGGGAACATCTTTTGTAATTGTCGAGCCCGCTGCCGTATATGCAAAATGACCTACCTTTATCGGTGACACCAAGTTTGTGTTACAACCGATGAAAGCATTGTCGCCTATGCTGCTTCTTGTCTTGTTTGTTCCGTCATAGTTAACAACCAAACTTCCGCAACCGAAGTTACACTCTTTTCCGACTTCACAGTCGCCGATATAATTAAAGTGTGGCAACTTAGTTCCTTCACCGACAGAGCTGTTTTTAACTTCAACGAAGTTTCCGATATGGACTTTTTCGCCTATTACACTGTCCGGTCTTATTCTTACAAAAGGTCCGATATCTGCGCCGGATTTAACTTCGCAATCATAAGCATAAGAACTGTTGAAAATAATATTATCATGGAGAAAGGCATTTTCCATGTAGCTGTTCGGACCGATAACACAATCTTTTCCTATCTTTGTTTTACCTTTTAATATAGTTCCCGGCAAAATAGTTGTACCCGGTTCAATTTCGACTCCGTCTTCAATCATAATACCGTCTATACACGGAATATCTACTCCGTCTATCATAAGTTTTTTCAAGACTTCCAGTCTTTTCTTTTCGTTTAATTCAAAAAGTTGAAACTTATCGTTTGCTCCTAAAACTGTATTTGGATTATTTGTCATATAAACTCCTATTTTCTTTCCTTTATTTTTTAAAATTTCCGTTGTATCTGTAAGATAGTACTCATTAGCCGCATTGTTGTTTTGAATATTATCAAGTGCAAATAGCAAGTCGGATTTGTTAAACACATAAACACCCGAGTTGACTTCTTTTATTTTTTGCTGACTCTCGGTTGCATCTTTTTGCTCGGTAATTTTTTCAAAATTACCATCTTTATCACGAATCACTCGACCGTATCCAAATGGATTTTCAATCTCCGCGGAAAGTAACGTTGATGCATTTTCTTCAGTCTGATGTTTATTAATCAATTCTTTTATCGACTTTGAGTCAACAAACGGAGCATCTCCGTTCAAGATGATTACATTTTCTGTGTCATCTGATAAAAGTTCATCTCTTGCCTGCATTACAGCATGACCTGTGCCGTTTTGTTCTTTTTGATAAACACAGGTGTATTTGTCTTTATATATTTCCTCTAATTCTTCACCCTTGAAGCCGACAATTAAAATAATATCTTCTATTCCGGCATCGTGCACAGAATCAATAACCCTTTGAATCATCGGCTTAAAGAGAAGATTAGATAATACTTTCGGATGGCGAGAATGCATTCTTTTTCCCTCACCCGCCGCCAAAATCACTGCTTTTGTTTTTTTCATATATTTTCCCTCTAAAACAAGCTTTTCAACTGCTCAATTAAATAAATATGCACGGGAAGAACACTTGTCATGTACATTAAAATAATCCCGATTATCATTGAAATAAATGATACTCCGCCAAAATAAACTGTAAATTTTTCAAGCTTATCTTTGTCTTTTGAATATTTATTTTTCAAGTATTTGAGCTTTTTTTGAATTGACCATTTATAAATATAATTCCCAAAAAAGGCGAGAATTATAGTAGTAATATTGATAAAGCGATTTGAATACTTCATGCCTTTAGAAGGCTCTGGCATTTTTGCAAGCATTTTTTTATACTCACCGGCGTAATTGCTCGCGGTTATCTCTTTTGCATCAACTTTGTCCTTGAATTCCTTGATAACAGAAAGGCTATTTTTATAAACTTTTACATTATCGCTGTGTGTAAAAGAAAGAATTATTGCCGGTATTATGACAAGAAGTAGACCCAGTAAATACATTTTTCTGTAAAAAAGCCAAAGTCTCGGAAAAAACAAAGGTGCTAAGTTGACACTTAACTTCTTATTTGATTTTTCCATTTTCATAAATTCGGGAATATATTTTTCTGTCTTTTTTTGAACGAAAGAGCCATATTCCTTTGCAGTAAGATCGCCAATCTTGTCCTCTCCCGTTATCTCAACAATATCAGCTTTTTTTAGCAGAAAATCTTTCATTTTTTCGGGATCGTTTTCAAGATTTTCAATTGTCGGTTGTGGTTTTTCTACATGAGTCGGTTTCCACTCAAAATTTCCGTGTTTGTTTTCATTGACACAATGGCCTTCTTTTTCATAACAGGACCTGTGATGAGGCGTACCACAAATCGGACAAACAACAACATCGTCGCCGTCCACAAATTTTTTACCGCAGGTTTCACAAACTTCTGATATATATCTCACTTTTTCTCCTTATTTTTTCATAGTCTTAAACATTGTCATTAACATGGATACTCCCGTCCATAAAAATTGGAACAATAGTATTTCCAAGCTGACGATCATCGGGCTGGATTGCAGCACCGACAGAACAACAAATAAAATACAAGCAATGGCAAAATAAACCAAGGTTATCTGTTTCGATAATGCGTCTATATCA
Source organism: uncultured Oscillospiraceae bacterium (assembly GCA_902489335.1). Classification (GTDB taxonomy): domain Bacteria; phylum Bacillota; class Clostridia; order Oscillospirales; family Acutalibacteraceae; genus JAUNLX01. The sequence continues at coordinate 23,708 of CABTZO010000001.1, forward strand.
TGTAACATCACGGCATTATAAAATGTTGAAGCGAAATTTTCAAGCGTTCCGTTGTGAACAATTCCACTGTCACAATCATCTTTTTCCGTTTCTCTGTGTTTATTAAAAATTTCTCCCGAAACTGAATTTAAAACTTTTATGGACGAGGACTGCAAACGAAATTTTTGACAAATAAGTTGTTCATTAATATTAAAGTCACAAGAACTAACTAAAATTGGCACTCCGGTTTGTTCAATTTTATGAAGTTGTTTTTCTACATCGGGAGATTTTGAATAAGTGACAACAAACATTGCTGCAACTTTACCGGCTATTGCAAGATATATTATCTTTCTTCCTTTTTGCAAATACATTTTTTCATTGATGTTTGAAGGTATTTCAACAGAATGATTTTTCAGAAGTTCAGGACTTCCAAAAAGAACTCTTCTTCTATGAATCCACGCTGACAAACCGAGTCTGTCTTCATACGCAAGACCTTCAACCGGCGGAAGCAGTTCATGTTTTCCTAAAATGACGCTGTCAAAAACACCTTTAAGCGGTCCGTTAGATTTTATTACCATCGCCGCAGCATATAAAATTGCATCGTCAATACGCATATTGTTGAAAAGTTTTATACCGACAATACTACAACTTTCAGCTCTAAATAAATCATTGGCGTCAAGGCAAACTGCATTTGCGGTTATTGCTTTTTCGATACTCGAATGTCCTGCTATCATGGCGCCGTTATGATTTAATTTTTTATTTTCGATGAAAAGTGGCAGACAGAACAGAAGTGCTGAGAATGCAGGAACGGAAATCACAAGAAAAGCATTTAAAGCAATAAGTCCTGAAAGCGCAGATTTGAAAACAACAGAAGTTGCCACAAAATCTATCAAAGATAAACCTGCAATTATCGGCACTAATTTTTTTGTAATGTTGTCAAGAGGATTCAATCCATAAGAATTTTTTAAGAAGGAAGACAAATTTTTTATTTTTGAAGAATAGTAGATTGCCGGTTCACCTATTAAAAGTCCTCTGCCCAATTCAAAAGCATCATCGGGATTGCGAAGAACTGTGCTTGCATATAGTCCTAAACCACTGTTTAGGAATTTAAAATTACCATACACTCGTTTATCAACAAAATAATTTGCAAAATTCATAACCAAAAACATAAATATGTTTTCACTTGCATAAATAGGATAAGCAGTTATTGCATTTTCATAATTAAAACATAAGACTGCGATTTGAACCAAGTTAAGTATAGTTAAAAAGTTGATCAAGGTTGCAAGATTCGGGCGTTTCGACACGAGTCCCATTATCCCGGCACTGACAACTTTATAGCTTAGAACAGCAGACATAAGCAATAGGGTCAAGTTTACAATTAAATGGATTAATACATTTTCAAGTGTAAAAGAAACAATTGAAGTTGATGCAACAGAAAAAACAAAGAAAAAAGCGGTGAAAATTACTGCAATTTTATCTCCTACCATATGTTTTTTTAATATGGCTTCGGTGTCATCATTGTCTGAAGACAGATTTATCGTCTGTTCTTCTTCCCGATCTGTATCTTCCTCTTTGCCTATTTCGGCATCAAGTTTAAACTTTTTGATTTTTTCAAGTCTTTTTTCTTTTAGGTAAAGTTCTTCCTTTTCTTCATCAAGGTGTTCTATTTTTTCTTCATTGTCAAAGCCCTCTATCTTCATCTGTCCTTCGACATGAGGCTCAGCCTGCACTTGAATATTCGACGTGGCTTGATCCGCGGCAATAATTGTCGGCAAAGGCTCCAAATCTGCAGTATTGGTAAACTTACTCTTTTTAATTATTATTCCGGGTCTTTCATATACTTCACCGGATTTTTCAAGATTTTGTCTTTCAAACTCTTCAGTATTAAGTAAATTTTGCTTTGGAACATTCATGAAACGTTCCCTATAGTTCTTATTTTCCACATCATAATCCCGATTAACTTCTTCATCGAGAATTTGATGATCTATATTCTCATTTTTTATTACCGGCAATCCTACGGTTTTCGACGCAAAAGAAACCATAACCGAAGGCTCGTCTTCAGAAATTTCAGTTTTGCCGCTCTCTTCTACAAAATCCTCATTTATTTCTGCCCTTGATTCTATAAAATCTGAATTCTTAGAGTTTTTGTTGAAAAAAAGTTTTATTTTCTTTGCAAAAGATATTTTTGGTTCTTCCTGAACTTCAAAATCCGGAATCTGTTGAACGGTGTCTATGAACTCTTCTTCGGACTCCAAATCTTGCATTTCGTTTAATTTTTTGTCGATCAGTTTCTCGTAATCGGGTTTTGTATCTTCTGTTTTCTCTTCCACTAAATAATTTTCGGCATTTTCATCTTTAGAGCCGTCATCGTCAACATCGAATTTTTCAAGTTTCGAATCGATGTCGCTTTGACTATACAAATTTTCATCTGTTTCCGGTTCTGATTGATTATTTAGAATGACATTATTGTTTTCTGCATCGTCAGAAAGCAATTTATCAATCTCTTCAAGAGACCAATTTTTACTTGGTTTTTCATTCTCTATATCGGGAAAATTTTCGTTCATAAATTCTTTCATATTGCTATCTCTGTCAATCATTTTTTCCCTCTTTTCTTTGAATCGCAACTTCATTGAGTATGATTCCGGCAGCAACAGATGCATTTAGTGAATCTATTTTTCCATAAAGCGGTATTGAGATTAAAAAATCACAATTTTCTTTCATCTTTTGAGATATTCCCTTGCCTTCCGAACCTATAACTACGGCAATATTTCCGGTCATATCAGTCTTTTTTAAATTTTCTCCGTGCATATCTGCTCCATAAATCCAAAGGCCTTCCTTTTTTAATTTTGAAACAGTATTCAAAAGATTAGTAACTCTTGCAATTTTTATATATTCGACTGCGCCGGCTGAAGCTTTGGAAACCGTAAAGTTAACGCTTGCACTTCGGCGTTCCGGAATTATTACTCCGTCAGCGCCCATGCATTCCGCACTTCTTATAATCGCACCTAAATTATGCGGATCAGAAATTCCGTCACAAATAACAATAAATTTATTTTCGTTTTTTGATGAATTTAATATATCGTCTACTGAAAAATATTCATATGAGGACGCTTTGGCGACAATCCCCTGATGATTTCCTTGAGCACACATAAAATCCAACTTTTTAGAATCTACGGTTTTTATCAATGCTCCGCTTTTTTTTGCTTTGAATATCAAGCTTTTAATAATTTCAGAATTATTATCTCGGTCAACGTAAACCGTGTCAATCTGACGTTTTGCTCTCAACGCTTCATTTACGGCGTTTTTTCCGATAATTAATTCATCTGCCTGTATCATAGTTCACCTTATTTAAATTCAACAAATTTTATCAATAAATTTTAACATAGAACACAATTATTTACAATTTACCACAAATCTTATATTTATGCATAATAATTTAAATAATATGCATAAAAATGAATATTTATTAAAAATATACTTGATTTTATAGAATAAATATGTATAATGGTCTTAAATTTAAATTAAGAGGAGATTAGTATGTCAAAAATAAATAAAATTGTACTTGCTTATTCGGGAGGACTTGATACCTCTATTATAATTCCTTGGCTTAAGGAAAATTATGAAAATTGTGAAGTTATTGCGGTTGCAATAGATGTCGGTCAGGGAAGTGAACTTGACGGTCTTGAAGAAAAAGCAAAAAAAACCGGAGCTTCTAAACTCTATATCGAAGATTTAACAAAAGAATTTGTTGAAGACTGTATTTTCCCGACAATAAAGGCAGGAGCAAAATATGAGGGCAAATACTTGCTCGGAACATCTTTTGCGCGTCCGATTATGGCAAAAAGACTTGTTGAAATAGCTAAAGCGGAAAATGCGGATGCTATTTGTCATGGTTGCACAGGAAAAGGAAACGATCAGGTTCGCTTTGAATTATCAATTAAGGCTCTTGCACCGAACATTAAGATAATTGCTCCTTGGAGAACTTGGGAAATCAAATCAAGGGAAGAAGAGATTTCCTATGCCGAAAGTCACAATGTTCCTTTGAAGATAAACAGGCAGACAAATTATTCAAAAGATAAAAATATCTGGCACCTTTCACATGAAGGTCTTGATCTTGAAGATCCGGCAAATGAACCTCTTTACGAGAAAGACGGATTTTTAGAAATGGGCGTTTCTCCGCTTAATGCACCCGACAAGCCCGAATACATAAGCATTGGTTTTGAAAAAGGAAATCCGATTTCATTAAACGGAGAAAAATTAAGTGCCGTTGAACTCCTTAAAAAGCTCAATGAAATCGGAGGTAAAAATGGTATCGGTATAATCGATATCGTGGAGAATCGTCTTGTCGGCATGAAATCTCGCGGAGTTTATGAGACCCCGGGTGGAACTATTTTATATGAAGCACATGAAATGCTTGAAAGTCTAACACTGGATAAAGATACGATGCATTTTAAATCTATTTTGTCAAATAAATATGCAGAGATTGTTTATAACGGAAAATGGTATACAACGCTTAAGCAAGCTTTGGATAAATTTGTAGAAGAAACTCAGCAAACCGTAACGGGAGAAGTCAAACTTAAATTATATAAGGGAAACATCATCAACGCAGGTATTACATCTCCGTATTCTCTTTACAGCGAAGAATTTGCAACCTTCAATGAAGATGAAGTTTACAATCAAAATGATGCAACAGGATTTATAAATCTTTATGGTCTTCCCCTTAAAGTTAAAGCTATGTTATACGGAAACGGAGAGCAAAAATGAAACTTTGGGAAGGTAGGTTTCATAAAAGTTTAGATGAGGTTGCAGATAAATTTAATTCATCTATAAAATTTGACAAAAATCTTTATTTAGAAGACATCGAAGGCAGTCTTGCACACGCAAAAATGCTTTCACAGCAAGGTATTATAAGTGAAAACGACTATAAATTGATTAAGCAGGGCCTCTCAAAAATGGCTTTTGAAATAAGTTCCGGAGAACTTATCATCGACGAAAATTCAGAAGATATACACACTTTTATTGAGGGTGAACTCACAAACCGAGTCGGAGATGCCGGCAAGCGCTTGCACACAGCTCGAAGCAGAAACGATCAAGTCGCGCTGGATCTCAGACTTTACATGAGAAAAAGATTGGATGAAATAATTAAGCTCCTTTATACACTTACGAAGACACTGTGCGTTCGCGCAATCGAAACAAAAGATTATGTAATGCCGTCTTACACTCATCTTCAACGCGCACAGATTTCGGTTTTCGGTCATCACTTACTTGCCTATGCCGAAATGTTTCTTCGTGATATTGACAGGATAAAGCAAGCCAAAAAGAGAATGAATATTTCTCCGCTCGGAAGTTGTGCTCTTGCAGGAACCACTTACAACATAGATCGTTTTATGACCGCAGAGGAACTTGGATTTGATGCTCCTTGCAACAACTCACTTGACGGTGTTTCGGACAGAGATTATTTAATTGAAATTTTATCGGCTTTTTCTATCCTTATGATGCATCTTTCAAGATTTTGCGAAGAAATCATACTGTGGAGTTCAAAAGAATTCTCTTTCGTTGAACCCGATGACGCGTTCTCAACAGGCTCAAGTATAATGCCACAGAAGAAAAATCCTGATATTGCTGAGCTTATACGCGGAAAAACCGGCAGAGTATATGGAAGTTTAATTACTATGCTAACGGTTATGAAAGGACTTCCGCTCGCGTACAACAAAGATATGCAGGAAGACAAAGAGGCCATAATGGACGCGCTCGATACTGTAAGTATGTGCCTTATCTCATTTGAGCCGATGATAAAAACATTGAATATAAAGAAAGATAATCTAAAAAAAGCCGCTCTTACAGGATTTATCAACGCAACCGACGCAGCAGATTATCTTGTTAAAAAAGGACTGCCTTTTAGAGATGCATATAAAACTCTCGGAGAACTTGTTGCATACTGTATCGAAAAAGACAAAACTTTAGACAATCTTTCTGTTGCAGAATATAAACAGTTTTCAGATTTATTTGAAGAAGATATTTTTGATGCCGTTTCACTCGAAAAAATGATTCTTACGAGATCATGTTATGGGGCTCCTTGTCCTAAAAATGTTGAAATTCAAGCAAATAAAATTTTAAAGGATATTGAAAATGATTAATGTCGGTATTGTGGGTGCTACAGGCTATGTCGCAAGCCAACTGATAGCAATACTTTTAAATCACGATAAAATAAATATTTCTCGTCTATATTCAAATAAAAATGCTACGCAGGATATTTTTGATACTTTCCCCTCTTTCTACAAAATTTCAGATATGAAATATTCGAATGATGAAAACTATCCCGATGAATGCGATTTGATTTTTTCCTGTCTACCCGCAGGAGAGTCGGAAAAATATGCGATAAAAGCAATTGAAAACGGTGTTAAATTCATTGATTTGGGTTCTGACTTTCGCTTAAAAGACGAAAAAGCAAATATAAAATGGTACGGAAAAGATTTTGTTGATAAAGAGCTTCATGAAAAAGCCGTTTACGGATTGACCGAAATTTTTGAAAAAGAGATAAAAAACGCAGATATTATCGCAAATCCGGGTTGTTACCCAACTTCTGTTATTTTGGGATTGGCTCCTCTGTTATCACAAAAAACAGGTTTTGTCGAGCCGGTTATCATTGATTCTAAATCCGGTCTTACGGGTTCCGGAAAAAAGCTTTCCGAAAATTCACATTTTATAAATGCAAATGAAAACTTTAAGCCTTATGCAGTCGGCGGTCACAGACATTTACCCGAAATAGAGCAGGCTTTGTCAAAAATATCAGGCAAAAACATAAAAACTGTTTTTACTCCTCATCTGCTTCCCGTCAACAGAGGCATATTGTCTTCAATATATATAAATCTTACCGATAACATTGATCTCGACGAGATTCACAAAATGTACAGAAATTTTTATAAGGATAAATTTTTTGTCAGAATTTTGGAAAAAGGGGAGATTTCCAATTTAAGACAGGTGCAAAACAGCAATTTTGTGAATATATCTTTACACAAAGACAGTCACACAAATACACTTATCGTCATTTCGGCAATAGACAACATGATAAAAGGTGCCGCAGGTCAAGCGGTTCAAAATATGAATTTGATCTTTAACTTCAAAGAAAATGAAGGATTAAATCTAATTCCAAATACATTTTAGGAGAAATATATGAAATTTATAGAGAAAGGAGTCTGTGCTCCAAAAGGTTTTTTGGCAAACGGAATTCACTGCGGTATCAGGAAAAATAAGTCAAAAAAAGATTTGGCGATTATATTCTCGCTCAATCCGTGTAAAGCCTGTGCCGTATTTACGAAAAATAAAGTTTGTGGTGCTCCGGTTCAGTTGTCAAAAGACAATTTAAAAAACAATGTAGCTCAAGCTGTTTTATGTAACAGCGGGATTGCCAACACCTGTGCAGCAGACGGGCTTCAAAAAGCAGAAGATATGTGTGCGTTTGCCGCAAAAAGTTTGAATATTAAAAGCGAGGATATAATAATAGCTTCCACGGGTGTAATCGGAAAATCAATAAATATAAGTCCAATCAAAGAAAATATGAATGTCTTGATTTCAGGAATGAATACAAACGGTTCCGAAGATGCGTCCCTTGCGATTATGACAACCGATACGGTAAACAAACAAGCAGCCGTTGAATTTGAAATTGACGGTAAAATTTGTAGAATCGGCGGTATATCTAAAGGATCCGGCATGATTGCGCCGAATATGGCAACCATGCTTTGCTTTTTAACAACCGATGTCAATATAGAAACAAGATTGCTTGACAGTGCGCTTAAAACTGTAACACAAGAAACTTTCAATATGCTTTCAATTGACGGAGACACATCTACAAACGATACGGTATCAATAATGGCAAACGGTGGTGCAAGCAATAAATGCATTGACGATTATGACAAAAATTATGAAATATTTTTAGAGGCATTGAGAGAACTCTGTATCAATCTCGTATGCAAGATGGCTGCAGACGGAGAAGGTGCGACTAAACTTTTGATTGCTAAAGTTATCAACGCTCATAACACCGATGCTGCCCGAAAAGTCGCAAAAAGTGTTATTTCCTCTGATTTGGTTAAGACTGCAATGTTTGGCAAAGACGCAAACTGGGGACGAGTTCTTTGTGCTGTGGGTTACAGCGATGCAGATGTTGATGTTTCAAAGATTGATTTAAGCTTTAAATCCGAGTATGGAGAAATGAAACTCTGCGAAAACGGATCCGGCATCTCATTTTCCGAAGATGTTGCGTCTAAAATCCTTTCATCGGATAAAATAGATATAATCTTAAATTTAAAAGACGGGGAATCTTGTGCTACCGCTTACGGATGTGACTTAACCTATGACTATATTAAGATTAACGGAGATTATAGGACATGAATGAACAAATAAAATCTGAAGTTTTGCTTTCAGCTCTCCCGTATTTTCAACAATGGCAAAACAAGACAATTGTTATAAAATACGGTGGTCACGCAATGCAAAACGAGGAACTCTGTAAAAGTGTCATGAAAGACCTCGTCTTACTCAATCTCGTTGGCATAAGGATAGTTCTCGTTCACGGCGGCGGCCCGAAAATAAATGAATTGCTTAAATTATACGGGAAAGAAAGCAAATTTATAAACGGACTTCGATACACAGATAAAGAGACAATGGACATAGTTCAAATGACACTTGCGGGAGATATAAACAAAAATCTTGTTTCGATGATTTGCAAGCAAGGAGGCAAAGCTATCGGTCTGTGTGGAATGGACGATAAAATACTCATTGCCGAAAAAATTAAAAACCCTGATTTGGGCTTTGTAGGAAAAGTTAAAGATGTAAATTGTGATTTTCTAAATCTTTTGCTTGATAACGGATATATTCCGGTATTATCAAGTGTTGCCGTCGATGAAAATATGAACACATATAATGTAAATGCAGATCACGCGGCTTCAAAAGTTGCGGCGACCATGAAAGCGGAAAAGTTCATTTTAATAACCGACACGCCCGGAATTTTAGAAGATGTCAACGATCCTTCAACTCTTATTTCTAAAATAAATATAGATGATTTGCCTTTACTCAAAAAAAAGAAAATCATATCGGGAGGTATGATACCCAAAGTTGACGGTTGTGTCGAGGCTGTGAGACAGGGCGTAAATTCTGCGCATATTGTAGACGGCACCAAAGAGCATTCAATTTTGGTAGAACTCTTTTCAAAGGAGGGTATAGGAACTATGTTCCGCTGATATGAAATTTGAAAAAATAAAAAGTGACTCTATATCATTTTTACCAACATACTCAAGAGAGGATGTTTGTTTTATTAAGGGCAAAAATGCAACTTTGACTTCGATAACGGGTAAAAAATATATAGATTTCGCAAGCGGTATCGGGGTTATGTCTCTCGGATATAACGACCACGATTGGAACAGTGCCGTAATAAAACAAACCAAAAATTTAGCTCATACTTCCAATCTTTTTTATAACGAACCTTCGGCAAAACTTGCAAAAACTTTAACGGATATGTCCGGACTGAGCTTTGCATTCTTCTGTAATTCAGGGGCTGAATCAAACGAATGCGCAATTAAACTTGCAAGAAAATATGCATCAAAATATCATTCTAATAAAAGATATAAAATTTTAACGCTTGAAGATTCTTTTCACGGAAGAACCTTAGCTGCTTTAAGCGCAACGGGACAAGAAGAGTTGCACAAAGATTTTAAACCTCTCCCACAGGGCTTTGAAAGTTTCAAAGCCGGAGATTTAGACGGTTTTTGTGAAAAAATTTTAAAAGATGATGTCGCGGCTGTTATGGTTGAACTCATTCAAGGAGAAGGCGGCGTCATTCAAATAGATCCGGAATTCATCGGCGCTATAAAATATATATGCAAAGAAAATGACATTTTATTTATTGTAGACGAAGTTCAAACGGGAATCGGGCGTTGCGGAAGTTTATTTTTATATGAAAAGTATGATATATGTCCCGACATTGTCACAATTGCAAAAGGATTAGGTGGCGGACTTCCCATAGGTGCTTGCCTTGCCGATTATAAACTTAAAGATGTTTTTTCCCCAGGAGATCACGGTTCGACCTTCGGCGGAAATCCCATAGTATGTGCCGGTGCGCTTTCTGTCCTTTCTAAAATGACCGCTGAATTTTTAGATTCGATAAACGAAAAAGGTAAATATCTTAAAAGTCAGCTTGAAACTATTGATGAGTTTTATGATATAACCTGTCAAGGTCTTATGATTGGCATATCTCTTAAAACAATGGATTCAAAAGATTTATCAAAAAAGCTGCTGGAAAACGGTCTTGTCGTATTAACCGCAAAACACAATCGACTTAGGCTTTTGCCTCCGCTTAAAATATCTTACAGAGAAATAAATAACGGAATAAAAATAATTAAAAAGGTATTGTCATAATGAAAAATTTACTAAAAATGTCAGACCTGACCAAAGATCAAATTTTCGAGATCTTAAGTTTGGCCGGACAATTAAAATATGAAAACAAAAATGGAATCGAACACAAAATTTTAAACGGTAAAAATCTTGGTATGATATTCAAAAAAGCTTCAACTCGCACAAGGGTTTCCTTTGAGTGTGGAATGAATCAACTCGGTGGCCACGCTTTATTTTTATCGAATGATTCATTGCAGACAAAAAGAGGAGAATTGATTGAAGATACCGCCAGGACCCTTTCAAGATATCTGGACGGAATAATGATCAGAACCTTTGATCAAAGTGAAGTCGAAAAGCTGTCAGAATATTCGGATATCCCAATAATAAACGGATTGACTGATTTTGCGCATCCGTGTCAAGTCCTTGCCGATTTGATGACAATTCGAGAATACAAGACCGCGTTTGACGGGCTTAAAATCTGTTATATAGGTGAAGGCAATAATATGGCAAACTCATTGATTGTCGGATCCTTGAAAGTCGGTATGAGTATAAGTATCGCCTGTCCCAAAGGATACAAACCAGATCATAAAATTTTAGACTTCGCCAAAGATTATGGAGACAAATTTTTTATGACCGAAAATACGACAGAAGCTGTGCAAAACGCAGATGTAGTTTACACCGATGTTTGGTCATCTATGGGTGATGAAAAGAATATAGAAACAAAAAGGAAAATTTTTGCCGGTACTTATCAGATAAACGACAATCTGATGCAAAATACTAATAACGCAATAATTTTACACTGCCTTCCCGCTCATAAAGGCGAAGAAATAACTACAGAAGTTTTTGAAAAACACGCCGATGAGATCTTCGATCAAGCGGAAAATCGTCTTCATGCACAAAAAGCGGTAATGACTATGCTTATGAAATAATTGACTTTGCAAAACCTTTTATTTAGAATGACCTTATAAATTAAGGTTGGTAAATATTGATATGTTGGACTATTCATCAGATTTTTATGATTATGAGAATTTAAGCACTTGGCAATATTTGAAAAAGCCGCTGTTCAAACCATATGCAATTCGAAAAGCGATGGTATATGCAACTAAAGCGGCCTTTCCGTTTATGTTGTTTGCCGCACTGTTTGCTTTCGTCGTTCTTTTGCTCGGAAATGTTTTCCCGACCATGGAAAAAGGTCTTTACTATGTCTCATACATAACAATAACTTATTATGCTCTTTTCTACTCCACCGTTTTTGCATATAAACTTGCAGGTTTTTATCCTGCAATATCAGTTGCAACACTGAGTATTTATTTTTCTTTTTTCTGCACTCAAATTGCAGGTTTTAAAGTTATTGAAGGCTCAAATGTTCTCGGATATTTGGGCTATTTTTTTATGTCTCTGATTCTATGTTGTTTAATTGTATTTTTTAGGCGTATTTGTGTGTTGGTTATAGAACTCTTTTTTTCCGTTGTATTTTTCTTAATAAATAAAATATTTAAAAATATGGAGAAATTAAAATCGGAAATTCTAAAAAACTTAAGACCTCAAACAAAAAATTTAGTATTTGTCGGAGATAGTTTAATTGTTACCGGAATCGCGTCATATCTGGTCTTTTATGTAATTTCATACCTTTACGCTTTGCCTTTAAATTTAATTGCTTTAAAATTGGGAAGTATTTTGTTGCACTTGAAAAGCACAATTGCTCAAGGTGCTTTAATAGGCTTTGCTTTCGGTATTGATTTAGGCGGCCCCATTACATTAAGCATCTTTGAACCTATATTCAACAATTTATTGTTAAAAAATCCTAATGCGGTAACTTTAATGACAATTTTCACTTCTGTTGTAATAACCCCGTCTTGGATTTGCCTTTTCTACTTTTTAACTTATAAGATTTTTAAGAATCATCCGATTACCTTTGTTGATGAGAACCTTCTGAATACCGGATTCATAAATGAAATGTTTCAAAATATTCGTTTAACCGTACTTGCCCCCGTAAGTTATTTATTGCGTGAACCGGAAACCACATTTTTTGCCTTTGTTATCGGATCTACAATTACCGGAACGATGGGAGGCTTATTTAGATTGACAAACAACTCACTTTTGACAACTTATATTGAAAATTATGGATTACTCAGAAAAAACAACGTTGTATATACAAAAAATTATGATGCCTTTGCGGGACTTATGCCGCCTATTTATGCAAAATCAGATGTACACACTTTGATTTTTGCTTTGCTTTCAACACTTATCGGTGCATTAATCGGATATTTTATTTTTATTTTACTAAAGAACTTAAAATATAAACGCATAGAAAAGAAAGGGCAGGACCTTTTCCTTGCCTACGGACATCCGTTTACAAAATCCGAGTGGGAAAAATCTTTTAAAGAAAAAACATATATTGAAAAGAAGTTGGAAAACTATTTTGATAAGAAAGGAAATTAAGAAAAATGATCTCTCTTTTTCCCATTTTCAAACTTTTTTGGAAGATAACAGAAAAAAGCGATAACGCAAATTTAAAAAAACAAATTGATCCTGATAATATTTTACGCACCTACGATATTAATTATGCAAACGATGACAATACTTATCATAATTTAGATTTTTATCGTCCCGATAAAATCACCGAAAAGCTGCCCTGCATCATTGATATTCACGGCGGAGGGTGGATGTACGGGACCAAGAGATTAAATCAAAATTATTGCCTTCATCTTGCAAACAACGGTTTTACTGTTTTTAACATTAATTACAGACTTTGTCCCGAAGTTACAATGAAAGAGCAATTACAAGACATTTTGATTGCGCTAAAGTTCATCGAAGACAACAAAGAAAAATTTAAAATTTCCGGCAATTTTATTTTGGCGGGCGACTCAGCCGGAGGTCAACTTGCTGTTTTTGCATATTCAATATGTAAAAGCGATAAACTTAAAAAGGCCTTTGAGTGTATAAAAAATAATTTGCATATTAAAGGCTTGCTCTTAACTTCTCCCGCACCTTTTATGAATGAAAACGGACCTGTCGGAATTTACACAAAGCCTATGCTCGGGAGAAACTATAAAACAGATAAAGCTTATTATTTTATGGATTTTAATAACTTTGTAGATGAAATTTCTTTTCCTCCGACTGCACTAATAACGAGTAGCGGTGACATGCTTGCAAGAAATCAGACAAAAAGGTTACATAAATTACTTATAAATCAAAACACAGAAGTTTATTTGCAAGATTTCGGAGGATTTTCAGGTCTTTTCTTGCCACATGTTTTCAGTGTTTTAAATCCGTCCGGCAAAGTTGCAAAAACAGCAATTAAAAACGCCTGCGATTTTTTGAAAAGCAAAATTTAAATATAAAATATAAAAAAGCCTGAAGATTAGTCTTCAGGCTAATATTTTTGGTGGAGATGGCGGCAATCGAAACCGCGTCCGAAAACTCATCCACAAGACTTTCTACGAGCGTAGTCAATTTAAAAAATTCATTTTAAAATAAAAACTGACAAAATCTTTTAAAATATATTCTCGATAATTCATGATATGGGCCGAGAAAACTCATATTCACGTTCCCCGCTAAAATGACACCGTACTTTGAAACCGCGGGTTATCTCAAAGACGATGGCAACTTAAGTTAAGCTGCTTGTAATTGTAAATTTTTGTCGTTTCTTATTGAAACTTGTGACATTTTAAGGTGATTATCACAGCACCGCTCGCTTTTTCCTGCTTTTAAGTCCCGTCGAAATCCTTTCATCCCCTTATCTGTCTTTTAAAGCATATTCAATCTTTCTCTGCGCTTCTTTCTTTGCCGAAGCAGCTCTTTTATCGTATAGCTTTTTACCTTTGCAAAGTCCTATCAATATTTTAAGTTTTCCGGCTTTGAAATAAGCTGAAAGCGGAATCACGGTATATCCTTGTTGCTTAGAGAGACCGAACAATCTGTTTATCTCTGACTTATGCATAAGTAATTTTCTTCTTCTCTTTGGCTCGTGATTAAATCTGTTGCCGCCTTTATAAGGACTGATATGCATTCCATAAACGAAGAGTTCGCCTTTATCGAAACTGCAGTATGAATCTTTCAAGTTTATTCTGCCCATTCTGACACTCTTTACTTCAGTTCCCTGCAAAACAATGCCGGCTTCATATTCGCTTTCAACGAAATAGTCGTGATAAGCTTTTTTATTTTTTGTAACTTGAATTATTTCGCCCATACTTCCCTCGTCTGTATTATATCACATCTCACTGCGCCCTTCTATTGCCTTGCACAAAGTTACAGAGTCTGCATATTCAAGATTTGCACCTACCGGCATTCCATAGGCAAGTCTTGTTGTTTTTACACCAAGCGGCTTTAGCAATCTTGAAATATATGTTGCCGTTGTATCACCCTCACTTGTGAGGTTAGTAGCCATAATAACTTCATTTACACCGTCTAATCTGTCTAAAAGATTATTTATCGTCAAATCATCGGGTCCTATGCCGGCAAGCGGAGACAAAGCCCCATGCAAAACATGATAAACACCTTTGTAATTGTGTGTGTTTTCTATCGCCGTAACATCACGAGGATCTTCAACAACACAAATTGTTGTCTTATCTCGCGTATCATCGTCGCAGATATCACAGATCGGTTTGTCGGTTAAATTACAACAATACTTGCATTTACGAACATTGTTTTTTACATCAAGTATTGTTTTTGCAAAATCCTTTGCCCTGTCAGGTTCCATATTCAAAACCGCAAAAGCCATTCTCTGTGCGCTTTTATGACCCACTCCGGGAAAAGATTGAAAATGTTCAATTAACTTTGTGAGTGCCGTTATCTCATGTATCAATTTTAAAACAAGCCTCCGAGTCCCGGCATATTTATACCGTCTGTGAGTCCTCCCATTTCTTTATCCATTGCATCAGTTGCTTTTCTCATAGCTTCATTTATTGACGCCATTATTAAGTCTTGTAGCATTTCAACATCTTCGGGATCTACAACTTCGGGATCTATTTTAATTGATTTTAATTCGTGTGCACCGGAAACTTCGACTTCAACCGCTCCGCCACCTGCGGAAGCGTTAAATGTAGAGTTTTCTATTTCCTGTTGTTTCTTGTTCATGTCCTCTTGCATTGTCTGCAATTTTTTCATCATTTCGCCCCTTGAAGGGCCTTTTGGAATATTAGCTTTCATTTTTCCTCCAATATTACAGATTAAAACCTGCTTTATTTATTGTGTCAATTAAATCGTCGAAATTTTTTTCGGATTCTCCGGACTTTATTTCGGCTTTTTCTTCTGATCCGACTTCAAATTTATATTCGTCTCCGTAAATTTCAACTACGGCTTCTTTTATCTTATCCGAATGAATTTTTTCTTTTACCATCCTATTAAACAAAAGATTTTGCGTGTTTATGGAAATTTTGTTGTCACTTTCATCTATTATAGCATTATCAAGTGTCCCCGAAAAAATTCGATCTTTCTTGTAAATTAAATTTATTAGGTCTGCCTTTAAGTCTTTTTTATCAACAGTTTTTTCTTCCGGCTTAGGTTCTTCTTTTTTGTATTCTACTTTTTCTTTATCCGGGATTTTTTCAACCGGAGTTTTTTCTTTTACTTTTTCTTTATTTTGGTTATCAACAATTATTTCTTTTATTGCCTTTTCCTTTACTTTAGAAATTTCAATTTCTTTTTTATTTTCCTGTAAATCTCCATTAAAAATATTGCATAATTTTATTACGGCTATTTCCGTTTCAATAAGTCTGTTTACGCCGTCTTTCAAATTGATTCTGCTTTTTTCCACAACATCTAAAGCACGAATTATATCATTTAAAGAACACATTTCTGCACAAGATTTACAAAACTCGGCTTCGTTTTGTTCGGCATTCAACAAATCTTTACAATCATCGACGGCCTTAACAATCATAATATTCCTAAAAATCCAAATTAGAGAGTCACAAAATCTTTCCATGTCAGAAAGTGAAATATATAGTTCGGAAACCGTTTTTAAAGCTGTGGATTTGTCGCCTTTAATTACAGAAGATACAACATTGTAAAGTTTTGTTTTATCTGCAAGTCCTATAACATCATGTATGGTGTCTAAAGTCACATTTTTATCTTTAGATATACACTGATCTAAAATAGAAAGTGAGTCTCTCATTGATCCGTCGGCAAGCGAAGCTATAAATTCTGTTGCGTCGTCATCAATTGTGGCGTTTTCGTTTTGCGCTACATATTTTAGTCTTTTAGAAATATCAGAAATTGATATTCTCTTGAAATCAAATCGCTGACAACGAGATATTATCGTGTTCGGTAATTTTTGAATCTCAGTGGTCGCCAATATAAATTTTACATGTTCGGGTGGCTCCTCTAAAGTTTTCAAGAGAGCATTAAAAGCTCCGCTTGAGAGCATATGAACTTCGTCAATTATATAAACACGATATTTTGCATAAACCGGAGTGAAATTTGCTTCGTCTCTGAGTTGTCTTATGCTGTCTACACCGTTGTTAGAAGCAGCATCGATTTCAACAATATCAGTAACAGAACCATCGTCAATAGCCTTACAAGCTTCGCACTCATTACATGGATCACCGTCTTTAGGATTCAAACAATTCACTGCCTTTGCGAGAATTTTCGCACAGGTAGTCTTACCGGTTCCCCTTGAGCCTGTAAAGAGATAGGCATGAAAATGACGGTTTTCTTTAATTTGATTTCTAAGCGTCTGAACTATCGGCTCTTGTCCTGCGACATCCGAAAAAGTTCTCGGACGGTATTTACGATATAAAGCTAAATACATATTTACCCCTTAAATAAAACGAAGGTGCTTTCACTTTATCATACGGCGTCCCGGTTATCCGTGGCACCCGTTGCGGTCCGCTTAATGCTGCTCGGTTCCCCGCCTGACATGATTCACGGTGCACCGTCGCACGGGACCGAAGCGCCATATGATGAAATAAAAGCTTTCCTCCGCTCTCGAATTATTATATATCAAACAATATTCAAAGGCAAGCAACGTCTTGTATTTTTTAGGGTTATTATGATATAATTTTGAACTGTATAGATTATAGTATGTTATTTAGACATTAAGCGAAGGAGCATAAACTCATAATGGGATTTTTTAAAACGTTATTTGGCGACTCTTCAACAAGAGAAGTTAAAAAAACTCTTCCTCTTCAAAAAAAGGTATTAGCTTTAGAAGAGGAATTTAGAAAAAAGAGCGACCAAGAACTTAGAGAGATGACAGATCAGCTAAAGGAAAGATACTCCTCGGGCGAATCTTTAGACGATTTATTACCGGAAGCTTTTGCCAACTGTATTGAAGCCTCGGAACGTGTTTTGGGAATGAGACATTATCCGGTTCAGATTATCGGCGGAATTGTTCTGCATAAAGGCGGAATTGCCGAAATGAAAACCGGTGAAGGTAAAACTTTAGTGGCAACTCTTCCCGCATACTTAAACGCATTGACCGGAAAAGGCGTTCACATTGTTACTGTTAACGATTATCTTGCAAAACGTGACTCTGAATGGATGGGCAAGGTTTATCGTTTCTTGGGACTTGAAGTTGGTCTTATCGTAAACGGTCTTGATAACGGCATGAGAAGAAAAGCTTATGCTGCCGATATCACATACGGAACAAATAATGAATTTGGATTTGATTATCTTAGAGATAACATGGTCCTTTATAAAAAAGATAAAGTTCAAAGAGGACATTCTTATTGTATCGTCGATGAAGTTGACTCAATTTTAATCGATGAAGCGAGAACTCCGCTTATCATTTCCGGTATGGGTACCGAGTCTACGGATCTTTATAAACAGGCAGATCTTTTCGTATCCGACCTTGTTATGACTAAGGTTACGGAACTTGACGAAAAAGAAGAATATGAAACTGTAGCTGACGGAGATTATGTTGTTGACGAAAAAGCAAAAACCGCAGTTTTAACACAAGCCGGTGTAAAGAAAGCTGAAGCTTATTTCAACCTGGAAAACCTTATGGACGGAGATAACACGACTCTTTTGCATCACATCAACCAAGCCATCAAGGCACATGGTGTTATGCACAACGATGTTGACTATGTTGTAAAAGACGGTGAAATACTTATCGTTGATGAATTTACCGGTCGTATTATGAACGGCAGACGATACAACGAAGGTCTTCATCAGGCAATTGAAGCAAAAGAGGGTGTTGAAGTTAAAAGAGAGAGTAAAACTCTTGCCACCATCACTTTCCAAAACTATTTCCGTCTTTATGACAAAATTGCCGGTATGACCGGAACCGCTATGACTGAAGCGGAAGAATTCAGCGAAATTTATAAACTTTATCCCGTTGAGATACCCACAAACAAACCGATGATTAGAATTGATCACGACGACATCATTTATAAAACCGAACTCGGAAAATTCAATGCGGTTGTCGATAAAATTCAAGAGTGTAAAGCAAAAGGGCAGCCTGTTTTGGTCGGAACCGTTTCTGTCGAAAAATCTGAAAGATTAAGTGCTTTACTCAACAAAAAAGGAATTGAACATGAGGTCTTAAACGCAAAGAATCACGAAAAAGAAGCGCAGATTATCGCTCAAGCCGGTAAATTTGGAGCAGTTACAATTGCAACAAACATGGCAGGACGTGGTACCGATATTATGCTCGGCGGAAATCCCGAATATATGGCGAAAGCAAAGTTAAAGACACTTCAATACGACAATTTTGTTATAAACGAAGCCATGGGATTTGCTGAAACAGATGATGAAGATGTTTTGAAAGCACGTGCCGATTTTGAAAAGTGGTTCAACACTTACAAAGAGGAAGTTAAACCACAGGCTCAAAAAGTTATTGACGCCGGCGGTCTTTATATCATTGGTACAGAACGCCACGAAGCACGAAGAATTGACAATCAGTTACGCGGTCGTTCCGGACGACAAGGAGATCCGGGTGAAAGTTGTTTCTATCTGTCAACCGAAGATGATTTACTCAGACTTTTCGGCGGAGATAAGATGAAGAGAATAATGAGCACTCTCAATGTTGATGAAGATATGCCCATTCAAGTAAAGATGCTTACAAAAATTATTGAATCTTCACAGAAAAAAGTAGAAGCTCAAAACTACTACATAAGAAAACATGTTCTTGAATATGATGATGTTATGAATCGTCAGAGAGAACTGATTTACGACCAACGTAATCAGGTATTGAATGATGTTGATTTGAAATCAACAATAACAAAAATGATCGACGAAACAATCAGAGAAGATGTTAATCTTTTCTGCCCTGAACTTGCAGATCCAAACACATGGAATATTATCGGTCTTCGTGATAAGTGGTTGCATGTTCTGACAACCGAAGATGACTTTGATAAAAATCTCAAGAATCCCGATTTGATAGAGCTTTTAACTAAACGCGCGCATAATATATACGAGGAAAAAGAAGAAGACTTTACTTCGGAAATAATGCGTGAGCTTGAAAGAATGGTTCTTCTGCGTAATGTTGATACATATTGGATGGATCACATTGACAATATGGAAGAACTCAAAAAGGGAATCGGTCTTCGTGCCTATGCACAGAAGGATCCGGTTGTTATGTTCAAACTCGAATCTTTCGATATGTTTGATGAAATGTCAGCTGCGATTAGAGAAAATACTGTTTTCCAAATGCTAACCGTTAAACTCACAAACAGAGATGAAGTTATTAGAAATCAAGTTGCAAAAAACACAAAGACGAATGAAGAAAGAGAAGAAAAGAACAAACCGGTAAGAAGAAAGACCAAAAAAGTCGGTCCAAACGATCCTTGTCCTTGCGGCAGCGGTAAAAAATATAAAAAATGCTGTATGCTGAAGGAAAACGCCGAAAAATAAAATAAAGGCCTTGAAGAAAATCTTCAAGGCCTTGTTTTTTATGACAAAAAGTCTAAAAATTCCAAAGTTTCGTTAATGAATTTTTTTGCTTTTTCAATAGTTTTTTCTTGTTCGTTTTCCGGAGCAATCATAGCAGGAATATTTTCATTTAATATAGAATAAACTTTTGTAAGCGTTGTTTCGCATCTGTCAACCGGATCAGAAAACTCGAATACCAATCCTTTACCGGCTAACGTTTTAAGACTGATTAGATTTTCTGCCACAGCATTGTGATTTTTTACAACATTTACAATAAACGGATTATTTGTTTCATCTGAAATTGAAACCGTTTTATAATGCTTTGTCTTTCTAACAACTTCTCTTGTTTCATCTTCTTTGCTCAAAACATCGACATCATCAAAATCAATGTCATGAATTTCAAAGCTTTCCGGAAAGTCAGCATTTTCAAAATTTTCATTAATATCTTTGTTTTCAAACATAATAATTACCTATTTAATTATCCAACTGTTTTTCATTTCTTCGTCCGGAAGTTTCAATGACTTATCTAACAATTTGTCATCAACAAGTTCTTTTGTCTTGTTACCCGCTATTTCAATGGCGGTGGCAAAAGAGGCAAAAATTCCTGTCGCCAAAGCGATTCCTACGATTGCTGCCGCGAACAATAAATTGTCTTTATCTTTCATAATATCCCCCTTAAGCATTATAATTATACTATAAATTATAATAAATTGCAGATACAAATAAAATGCGGCGTTTTGCTGCTTTTACCGTCTGTTAGATTACGGATAATAGACAAGCAAAACGCCGATTAATTTATTTTTTATTCGGTCTTTGAATCTTCAATTATTTTTTGTGCTAAATTTTCGGGAAGTTTTTCATATCTTGCAAACTCTTTTTCAAAAGAACCTTTTCCCTTTGCAACCGATCTGATGAAAATCGGAAAATCGGTAAGTTCTGCTTCCGGAACTTCGGCAACCAAAATTTGTCCGTCACCGTCTTCGTTTGGTTCCATTCCCAAAACTTTTCCGCGACGCTTGGTTATATCGCCCATAACATCTCCGGTGTTTTCGTCGGGGATATCTATTTTTAATTTTTCAATAGGTTCCAAAATAACGGGCGACGCCTGTGGTATGCCGTTTTTATAAGCTAAAATTGCCGCAAGTTTAAATGCCATTTCAGAAGAGTCAACCGGATGGCTTGATCCGTCGTAAAGTGTTGCATGTATTCCAACCATCGGATATCCCGCCAGCACGCCATGTTCAATCGCTTCCTGAAGACCTTTTTCAACAGCCGGGAAATAGTTTTTCGGAACAGCACCGCCAAAAACTTCCTCATCAAAAACGAGTCCTTCTGAATCACAGGGAGCAAATCTTATCCAAACATCACCGAATTGTCCGTGTCCGCCGGACTGTTTCTTGTGACGACCCTGGACTTCTACCTTTTTCTGAATAGTTTCTCTATATGCAACCTTTGGAGTCTCAAGTGTAACATCTACCCCGTATTTACTTTTTAGTTTAGATACAACATATTCAATATGCTGTTCACCGAGGCCCGACAAAATTTGTTCTTTAGTCTCATTGTTTACGGTAAAAGCAAGACAAACGTCTTCCTGTAATATCCTGTTGAGTCCGCTTGCTATTTTGTCCTCTTCTCCCTTTTTTGTCGGTTTAATGGCAAGAGAATACATTGGTTGCAGTTTAAACATCGGAGCAAGTTTCAAATGTTTATCAACAGAAGAAATTGTATCGGAAGTATTTATCTGTTCAGCCTTTGTTATAACACCGATATCGCCGGCAATAATTTGCTTCGTTTCTTCCATTTTTGATCCGTGTGGATAGAAAAGTTTTCCTATTTTTATCATTTCTCCGGTCGTTGTATTATAAACGGTCATATCGCTCTTTAAAGTACCGGAAATAACTTTTATGTAATTTTGTTTTCCGATAAACGGATCATATATGGTTTTAAAACATATAGCCGCAAGAGGTTCTGTCGGATCAACAGAGATTTGAGTTACTTCATCTTTTTCATCGAAAACCTTTTCGCAGGCCTTTATTTTTGAACTCGGAGCAAGATTTATGATTCCATAAAGAAGCTCTCCGATTGCGTCTAAAGTTTTTCCGCTACAACCGTAAATAGGATAAATACTTCCGTTTGCAACACCGTCTTTTAACGCATTGTATGCTTCTTCTTCCGTAAATGCTTCTCCGTTAAAATAGCGTTCCATCAATTCATCCGAAGACATGGCAACGGCTTCATTAAATATTTCACGCATGGCATCTAATTTTTCACTTTGAGGCATTTCGACTTTAACTTTTTCGCCTGATGAATAATCGAAAGCAAGGTTTTGAGCCAAGTTTACAAAGCATTTTACCTTTTTATCTTCGATAAACGGCACTACAACCGGGCAAAGTTTAGTTCCGTGAACTTGTTTCAAAGTGTCAAAAATATTACCGAAATTAGCTTCCGGTGCATCAACCTTTGTTACTACAAAAAATGTAGATAAATTTCTCTTCTTAGAATATTTAAAAGCCTTTTGCGCTCCTACATCATATTCAGGTTTTTCGGCGTCACAGACAATCATAACAGATCCTGCCGCTCTTATTCCTTCTAAGAGACCACCCTCAAAGTCAAAAAGACCGGGAGTATCAATAAGATTGATTTTGTAATCTTTCCAATTAAGCGAAGCAACAGCAGAAGACAGTGTATTTTTTCTTTTCTTTTCCTCGTCTTCAAAATCCATTACTGTGTTCTGTGATTCAATGCTTCCCAACTTATCCGTCGCTTTTGCTATATACAAAAGAGCCTCACAAAGAGTTGTTTTTCCTCTTGAAGCATGTCCTGTTATTGCAATATTTTTGATTTTATCGGAACTTACCTGCATTTTGAACCTCCACAAATTATTTTTATAAATGTAAACAAACTGTGTTTATTTATATAAATCGATTTGTTTAATATATATAAATATCTTTTCGATTTTAACATAGATTTTTAGCATTTTCAATAACTTACAACCCTTGGCGCAACACTATTTGTTAACTAACCGTAAAATTTCGGCAAATTAGCCAAAATTCAGACGTTAAAAGGCTCAAAATATTTGACTTTAATCAATATTCATCATAAAATGATTATTGACTTTCACATTAATTTACATGAGAAATACTAATAAAAAGGAGAGATAATATGAAGGTATTTATGATTGGCGGAACCGGTTTACTCGGTTCAGAAGCTGCCAGAATCTTCATCGAAAGAGGACACTCTGTAAAATCAGTAGCACTTCCTCCGCTTCCCGAAGGTGCTCCAATTCCCAAAGAAATGGAACTTACTTTTTGCGATATTAACAAA
This sequence comes from uncultured Oscillospiraceae bacterium, assembly GCA_902489335.1. Lineage (GTDB taxonomy): Bacteria > Bacillota > Clostridia > Oscillospirales > Acutalibacteraceae > JAUNLX01. The sequence goes on from CABTZO010000001.1 coordinate 47,207, forward strand.
GCAAGTGATGAAGAAGTTAAAGAAATGATGAAGGGCTGCGACTGTTTCGTATTCGCTGCAGGAGTTGACGAAAGAGTTCCTTTCCCACCACCCGTATACGCCGCATATGAAAAATTCAACATTGCTCCTCTCAGAAGACTTCTTCCGATTTGTAAAGAAATCGGAATGAAAAAAGCTGTTGTTTTAGGTTCATACTTTGCATATCTTGCAAAAGAAAGACCTGACATGAAGCTCACAGAAAAACACCCCTACATCAGAAGCAGAATTGATCAAGAAGAAGTTGCATTTTCTTTTGCAGATGAAAACTTTGATGTATCTGTTTTGGAACTTCCTTATATTTTCGGAACACAACCCGGTCGTAAACCTGTTTGGGTTATCTTAATTGAACAGCTCGAATCTATGGATAAGTTCCCGGCAACCTTCTATCCGAAGGGCGGAACAGCAATGCTTACAGTAAGACAAGTAGGCGAAGCAATCGTTGGTGCCGCTGAACGTTCAACCGGTGCTAAAGCATGGCCTATCAGCTGTTACAACTTAACATGGAGAGAATTCCTTGCTATCGTTTATGATGCACGTGGAATGGGAAGAGACAGAAAGATTATCGACGTTCCTCCAATAATGTTCAAGATGTTCGGACTCTATATGCGTCAAGAATACAAAAAGAACAATGTTCAGGGCGGAATTGATCCAGTAGGTCTTGCAGATATCATGAGCATGAACCTCTTCATTGATACAAAATATTCATATGAAGATCTTGGATGCACTGAAGACAATATTGAAAATGCAATTTTTGATTCAATCAAACTCAGTGTTGATGCGCACAACGGAACTGCTAAACTCATTGACATGGCAGGCGAAGCAAAGAAATAAATTTGATTTTCAAATTTTAAGAGCGAACTTAGGTTCGCTCTTTTTGTTTTATCATATTTATTTTTATGATATAATTATTTTGCACAAAAGGAGGTATATATGCACACTTTATCAGAACTTAGAATGTACGGCCGAAAAGCTTTAACGGGAAAATGGGTTCCTGCAACGTTCGTACTTTTTATAGCTTTTTTACTTGGGGCAAATCAATCTGATTTTTTTAATGTTTCGTACAGATCACATGACAAAATTTCAGATCAACTTGCAGCTTTAGACCTAAATTTGCCACCGGAAACACTAAAAGAATTAACTCTCTGGGTTTGGATTATGGCTATTGCTCTTTCCCTTGTCGCAGTTGTTGTAGGCTCTGTTTTAAGAATCGGTCTTTCTAAATATTTTATAGATATGCAGGAAGGAAAAGAAGTATCCTTTAAAACAATAACAGAACCGTTTTCAAATCAATATGTTCAAGCCGTCGTTGCAAGAATTCTTGTCAACGTCTTGACAACTATAGGAATATTTTTACTTATTTTCCCGGGAATAATTATATCTTATGGTCTTGCTTTAGTACCATATTTAATGGCTGATGATCCAACTTTGTCCGCAATCGACGCAATGAAAAAGTCCTGGGAACTCATGCGAGGTCAAAAATTAAGATTGTTCACTCTTCGGCTTTCGTTCATAGGCTGGATTTTACTTGCTCTTCTTTTCTTTTTTGCAATCATTCCGATATATGTAGTTGCTACATATATGGAATCTACAATGGCAGCATTTTATTTAGAAGTTGTCGGAGCAAATTTAGAAAAAGACGGCGTAGTTGACGTTGAAATCGTTCAATAAAAAACCCCAAAAAAAGCAGTGCCAGGCACTGCTTTTTTTATTTCTCTTCTTTTATTTTAATTGCAAGTTCGTCAAGTTGTTCTTCGGAAATCTCTGACGGACAGTTTGTCATCGCTTCTGTTGCGTTTTGTAGTTTCGGATAGGCAATTACTTCTCTTAAACTTTCAAGTCCGAGCATTTGCATAACCAGTCTGTCCAGACCCAGTCCGATTCCACCGTGAGGCGGAGCTCCGTATTTAAATGCTTCTAGCAAAAATCCGAATTTCTCGGTATATTCTTCTTTACTCATACCAAGCAAAGTGAAAATTTTATTTTGAAGAATCGGATCTGTAATTCTTATTGAACCACTGGCAATTTCAACTCCGTCAATTACCAAATCATAAGCTCTTGCTTTTAATTTGCTTTTATCACAGCTCAGTAAATCTTCGTCCTTATCAAGTTTTGGACAAGTAAAAGGATGATGGGCGGCTTCATATTCGCCTTTATCGTTGAGCTCAAAAAACGGAAATTCGGTAACCCAAAGGGCCTGCACTTCATCGCTGTAAAGATTTAACTTTTTGGCGATGAAGGTTCTTAAGTATCCGAGAATAGAAAGGGCAAGGGATTTGGACGGGTCACTTATAAACAAAACAACATCAGAAGCTTTGGCATCCGTTGCCTTTATGAATTCATCTAATTTTTCGTCTTTTAAGAATTTAGCAAAGGGTGAGGAAACCTCTCCGTTTTCATCAATTCGTATAAACGCAAGTCCTTTAGCGCCTATTCCCTTTAACTCTGTTTCAATTTTGGAAATTTCTTTTCTGGAAAGTTCGCTATAAGCTCCCGTTATGTTAATTGCTCCGATAAACCCGTTGTCGTTTGCGGCGTTTTCAAAAACTCCAAATCCACAGTCTTTTGAGAGTTCCGTCAGATCCTTTATTTCCAAGCCATATCTTAAATCAGGTTTATCAGATCCGTACTTTGACATACTCTCGTCATAGGTCATTCTTCTTAACGGAAGTTTGATTTCTTTATCCAAAACTTCTTCATACAGAGTCTTGATAAAACCCTCAATGAGAGACATTATGTCGTTTTCTTTGACAAATGACATCTCAACATCAATTTGTGTAAACTCAGGTTGTCTGTCGGCTCTTAAATCTTCATCTCTAAAACATCTTGCAATCTGCATATATCTGTCAAAACCCGCAACCATTGAAAGCTGCTTGTAAAGTTGTGGAGATTGAGGCAGTGCATAAAAGCTTCCGTTATGAAGTCTTGACGGAACAACAAAATCTCGAGCACCCTCCGGAGTAGATTTAATAAGCATCGGTGTTTCTATTTCGATAAAACCATTTTTATCAAAATAATCGCGCGTTATTTTTGCAATTTTATGTCTCTGTAAAATATTGTTTTGCAGACAAGGTCTTCTCAAATCTAAGTATCTGTATTTTAGACGAGTATTTTCTGAAGCCTTTGTATCATCTGTAATATCAAAGGGCAAAACTTCAGATTTATTTAACACTTCAATAGTTTCAACATCAAGTTCAACATCACCCGTCTTGATGTTCGGATTTTTTGAAGAACGTTCTCTGATTACACCGGTTGCATAGATTACAAACTCATGCCGTAGCTTCAGTGCAACATCAAAAACCTCTCTCGGAGTATTGTCATCAAAAGAAAGTTGTAAAATACCGCTTCGATCTCTTAAATCAACAAAAATAAGATTGCCCAAATCTCTGTTTTTTGAAACCCAACCATATACCGCAACCTTTTTACCGATATCTTCGGAATTAAAGTCTCCAAGATATTTATATCTGTCTTCATACATCATAAGATTTTCATCACCTGTTCAATAATATCACAAAACGCAAACTCCTGTTCTTGTTTTGTCTGCATATTTTTTATTTTAGCTCTGCCGTTTTTCAGTTCTTCTTCTCCGACAACAATAAGATTTTTTGCACCTATTTTATCGGCAAATTTAAGTTGAGCTTTCAAGGATCTGTTATTCAAGTCTATTTGAGTTTGAATGCCTTGATAACGCAAATCATTTGCTATTTCGATCACAAATGCTTTTGCCTCTTCTCCGACATAGGCAATAAATAAATCTGTTTTGTCATCGTCGGGAATTTTAAAGTTATGTTCTTTTAATAACAACAGAAATCTTTCCATTCCCATTGCAAATCCTAAGGCGGGGATTTTCTTGTCGCCGATTTCTTCGGACAATCCGTCATATCTTCCGCCACCCAAGACGGTGGATTTTGCACCTATATCTCCAGATACAAATTCAAATACAACACCGTTATAATAATCAAGTCCTCTGACTATAGTAGGATCTACAACATAATCTATTTCCATATTTTCAAGATAAGACTTAAGTTTTGTCAAATCATCTTTACATTTATCGCAGAGATAATCTGTAATTTTCGGTGCATCTTTTGCAAGCTTTGCACAGCTTTCAACTTTACAATCCAAAAGTCGAAGCGGATTTTTTTCGAGTCTGTTTTTGCAATCTTCACAGAGCTCATCAGTATGATCTTTAAAATAATCGACCAAAGCTTTTTTATATTGCGGTCTGCAATCCTTACAACCGATTGAATTGATTCGAAGCTCAATGTCTTCAATATCAAAATAATCGAAAATATTATTTGCCAATGAAATTATTTCAGCGTCCGCCGAGATATCTTCCGCTCCGAGACACTCTATTCCGAATTGATGAAATTCTCTGAGTCTGCCGGCCTGCGGTCTCTCATATCTGTAACAGGCAATATTATAATAATATTTTGAGGGCAAGGTCTGATTGAAAATACCGTGTTCCAAAAAAGCTCGCATCACCCCTGCCGTTCCTTCAGGACGAAGAGTCAGACTTCTGTCGGATTTATCGTTGAATGTATACATTTCCTTTGTTACAACATCACTGGTCTGACCTACCGACCTGGAAAAAAGCTCGGTGTGTTCAAATACGGGAAGAATGATTTCGTTGTATCCGAAATCCCTTGCTATACTTGATATTATCGATTCTACAAATCGAAATTCGTAGGCTTCTTTAGAAAACAAGTCAGATGTTCCCTTTACAGCCTTTGTTAATAATTTCATATAATCTCCGTTATCAAATAAATAATTATTGTCACCGCAAGTATTATAGCAAAAAAGGAAGTTGTCGCAATTACTCTTTTCTTAAAGCGTGCTCTTTTTTTATTAAGCAAACAGTCCTCGCAAATTGTTTCGTTGTCCTTTGGCAAGAATTTTTCACCGCAAACTTCACAATCTTGATACTCTGAGGCTTGTCTGTAAAGTTCAGCCTTTTCCTCTTTTGCGCTTTTCATAAACTCGTTCCAGTCATCAGTATCTGACTTTTTGAGCATTATGTCTACTTGCGCTTGCATTAAATTTTTAAGATTTTCTAACTCGTCTTTATTATCTGTATTCATTTTTCGTCTTTGAAATATTCGTAAAATCCCTTATATGCCATATATACATCAAGTTTGGAAACAACTTCAAAGGGAGAATGCATAGACAATACCGGTACTCCGACATCTACTACATCAACATTTAAGTTTGCAATATATTTTGCAACTGTTCCGCCGCCGCCGATATCAACTTTACCGAGTTCTCCGGTTTGATAACAAACTTCATTCTTATCGAATATATTCATTACATATCCCATATATTCCGCACTTGCGTCCGAAGTTCCGCTCTTTCCGCCACCACCGGTGTATTTAGTGATTACAATTCCTCTGTTGATATATGAAGAATTCTTCTTCTCCATAACATCGGGGAAAGTCGGATCAAAGGCGGAATTGACATCAGCTGAAAGGCAGGTAGATTTTGACAGAACCTCTCCGACAGAAAGTCCGTTTTCTCTTGCAATTTCTTCTATGAAATAATACATAAACAAAGATTTCATTCCTGTATTGCCGTCGCTTCCGATTTCCTCTTTATCGGCGAGAACGGTTATACAAGTGTATTCCGGATTATTCAAATCTAAAATAGCCTGCAATGCGGGATAAGCACAAACTCTGTCGTCGTGACCGTATCCGCCTATCATGCTGCGATCAAAACCAATATCTCTAACTTCAAACGCAGGAACAAGACACAACTCTGCCCTTAAAAAATCTTTTTCTGTTATATCATATTTTTCATTCAACAGTTTGAGAATGTTTAGTTTAACGAGTTCTGTTTCTTCTTCGTCGCAGTCAAGCGGGCGACTTCCTATAAGAATATTTAACTCCTCTCCTTTGATTCCTTCGGAAAGAGTTCTCTTCATCTGTTCTTTGCCTAAATGAGGAAGCAGATCCGTAATTACAAATTGCGGGTCGTTTTTATCTTCACCGATATTTACTTCAATCTCCGATAAATCTTCTCTTATTATTTTTCCGTGCAAAGAAAGCGGTATCGTCGTCCATTGATATTTCTTAATTCCGCCATAATAATGTGTTTTGAATAAAGCAAGCTCCGTATCCTCATAAACGGGATTGGGTTTTAAGTCTATTCTCGGTGAATCAATATGTGCGGCGGAAATCTTAACACCATTTTCGAGTGAATTTTTTCCAAAAACACAAAGTAGAACCGACTTGTTTCTATTATTTACATAAACTTTATCTCCGGGATGATAAGTTTTTGTCTTATCAAATTCTGTAAAACCTGCAAGTTTTGCTTTATATAAAGCTAAATCACAGACTTCTCTTTCAGTCTTTGCCTTTTGCAGAAAAGCTTTATATTCTTCACAAAAATCATCAGCCTTTTCTTGAACCTGTTCATTTGTAATTTTTGAAACATGTTTGCTTTCATAAAAAAGTTTTTCTTTTAATTCTTTATTATTCATTTAATCCTCCTATTTTATCTATTATATTCAATGTTTCTTTTTTCAAATTATAAACATCTTTGTCGTTATGCAAAACAAAGTCACTTTTTTTAATATATTCGTTTTCGCAAAATTGAATTTTCGCTCTTTCTTCTGCCTGTTTTTGAGTTATATTATCTCGTTTCATTATTCTTTCAAGTCTTCGCTGCTCGTTAGCGGTAACGCATACAGTATAGTTGCAAGTCTTATCAGCTTTGCTTTCAAAAAGAGCGGCTGCGTCAATTAAAAATTTATGATAACCGAAAGTCGATTTTTTTTGAATAAGGCGGTTTATTTCTTCTGTTATTCGAGGGAACATGATTTTATTGAGTTTATCTTTATTTTCTTTTGACGAAAAAGCAAGGTCTGCAAGTTTTTGTCTGTTGGATTTTGAGTTTTCACTCATATCCACACCAAAAGTATCATCTATTTTTGCTTGTATATACTTCTCTTCCATTACTTTTCTTGCAATTTTATCGGCATCAATTACATAAAAGCCATCTTGTTTAAAAATTTCAGACACTGTTGTCTTACCTGACCCTGTAGGTCCTGTCAAACCGATTATCAAGTTTTCCTGTTTAATAACTTTAAATGCGGCAGCTCTTAAAAGTCTGTTATACACGGCAAGCCCTTTGCCGAATTTTTCGCCAATGCGAAAATATATTTCTTCGAAACCTTTTTCGTCGGCGTATCTTAAAACAGAAAATAATCTGTGTGCTTTTTCTTCGTTGTTTGCATATTCACCATATTCAATAAAATCGTTCTTAAGGTATTCTCCTTCTCCCTTAAAGCATACGGCTAAAGCATTTTGCTTTTTACTCATTAAATTTCTAAAAAAATCAAAATCAGAATCGACCAAATAGACATCTGCTTTTGGACTATAATGTTTGTATTTGACGCCCGGAGATAAGATCTTTGAATCTTTTGTCGGCGGGTTAAAAACCAGAGAGTCAACGATCACTTCTTTATTTGTAACCGATTCAATCTCTTCTTTTGAAATTATCCCCGGCCTTAAAATTTTAATGCAATTTTCCCCTACCGATATAACGGTTGATTCAACACCGACCTCACATTCACCGTCATCAACGACGGCGGCAATTTTCCCGTTTAAGTCCTCGATCACCGTTTTTGCGTCTGTCGGACTCGGTCTTCCCGAAATATTTGCAGAGGGGGCGGCAAGAGGTTTACCTGATTTTTCAATTATCTTTAATGTTGTGCTGTTATTAGGCATACGAATACCCACAGAATCAAGTCCCGCACTGACATTGTCCGCAACTGTTTTATTTGACTTGAAAATTATTGTAAGTGGGCCGGGCCAGAATGCTTCTATCAACTTTTTTTCTGTATCATCTGTTTTTACAACAAGTTTTTTTAATTGCTCAAAGTTTGAAACGTGGACGATGAGGGGATTATCTTGAGGTCTGCCCTTTGCTTTGAAAATCTTTTCAACCGCATTTTTGTTGGTTGCATCAGCAGCAAGGCCATAAACGGTTTCCGTTGGTATTGCAACAACTTCTCCGTCAGCCAACAGCTTTGCGGCTTTTTTTATATCTTCTTCATTTTTTGAAAGCAAAAGTGTTTCCATTAAAGTTTTTCTGCCTCTGTCTGAATTTTTTTTGCAGTGTCAGCCATAGATAAAGCGTCGATAAGTTCGTCCAAATCTCCGTTTAATATTTCTTCAATCTTGTATAAAGTTAAGTTTATTCTGTGGTCACTGACTCTGCCTTGTGGAAAATTATATGTCCTGATTCTCTCCGAACGATCCCCTGTTCCGACTTGCGAACGCCTTTCACTTGCAATTTCTGCAGCCTGTTTTGCAAGTTCGGCTTCATACAGACGCGAACGCAAAATTTTAAGTGCTCTGTCCTTATTTTTGTGCTGAGATCTTTCATCTTGACACTCAACTACGGTTCCGGTCGGAATGTGAGTTATTCTAATTGCGGAGTCTGTTTTATTAACATGCTGTCCGCCCGCTCCGCTTGCTCTGTATGTATCAATTTGCAAATCGTCCATATTTATATGAAAATCAATCTCTTCCGCTTCCGGCAAAACTGCTACCGTAACCGTGGAAGTGTGAATTCTGCCGCCGGACTCCGTTTCCGGTACTCGTTGAACCCTATGAACTCCACTCTCAAACTTAAATCGGGAATACGCTCCGTTTCCCGAAACTTCCATTGTGAGCTCTTTTATACCCCCGAGACCGGTTTCATTTGAGTTTAGGACTTCTGTTTTATAACCGAGATTGTCGGAATACATTGAATACATTCTATAAAGAGAGGCTGCAAATAAAGCGGCTTCTTCTCCGCCGGCTCCGGCTCTGATTTCGATAATAACATTTTTTTCGTCGTTCGGATCCGTGGGCAATAATAAAATTTCAATTTTTTCTTTTAATGATTCTGCCTGTTCTTTGCTTTCTGTAAGTTGTAAGTCTGCCAAGTCTTTTAGTTCTTTGTCTTTAGATTCATTTAAAATTTTCTCCGCTTCTTTTATGCGATCAAGTTCGGTCAAATATTTTCTAAAATTCTCAACCAAAGGCTGAAGCTTTTTTTCCTCTTTAAGCAAGGCCGTATATCTCGGAATATCGGCAATGATTTCAGGATCACAAATTTGTTTTTGAATTTCAATATAGGTTTTTTCAATTTCTTCAAGTTTATCAAGCATTGTTAATCTTTTCTTTTCCTTTTTATTATTAAAAAATTATAACATAAAGATTATAACTTTTCATCATTATAGCTTTGAGGATTAAATGACAGAATAAAATACAAACAATATTTATAAATATATTTATTTTCTTTAAAATTTGATTTATCTTAATCTTATATGCTTGTTCAAAATGTTACACTCATTTCTTGTAAACTTAATATACTTTTGTTATAATTTCATACAAATTTAGGGGGAATTGTCCTATGAATCTTAACGATATACAAAAAGAAATAATAAAATTAAAAAAAGAAACGGACACAGTAATTTTAGCTCACACATACCAAAATCCCGAAATAATAAATATTGCCGACTATGTTGGGGACAGTTTTGCGCTTGCAAAAGACGCAACAAAAATCACGGCAAAGAGAGTAATTATGTGCGGTGTTAGATTTATGGGTGAAACCGTAAAGATTTTATCTCCTGATAAAACCGTTATAATGCCTACCGCTGATGCTCTTTGTCCTATGGCAGAAATGATAAATCCCGAAGAAATAAAGAAATTCAAAAAAGAAAACCCGGATTACAGCGTAGTTTGCTATATAAACACAACTGCCGAAACAAAGGCTGTCTGTGATGTTTGCGTTACTTCGTCAAGTGCGATCAGAATTATCAAAGCTATGAACAAAGACAAGATTTTATTTGTGCCTGATAAAAATTTGGGCGGATTTATTCAAAAATCTTTTCCCGAAAAAGAGATTGTCCTGATGAATGGATATTGTCCCGTTCATAACAGTCTCAGTGCTTCAGATGTTATTAAGGCAAAAAAAGAACATCCAAAAGCTTTGTTTACCGTTCATCCCGAAGCTCCCGATGAAGTTGTTAAACTTGCCGATCATGTCGGCTCTACCAGTGCTATAATAGACTTCATTAAAAATAATCCCGATAAACAAATAATTATAGGCACGGAAATGGGAGTATACGAAAACCTAAAACAAACAGATAAGAATCCAAATCGTCTTATTCAACTTCGTCCGGATCTTATGCTTTGTGATGATATGAAAAAAATCACATTAGAAAATATTTTGTCGATATTCAAAGATGATTCCGGATTTGAAATAAGCTTAAATGAAGAGCTCAGAAAAAGAGCTCTTGTCTGCATAGAAAATATGTTATCATACGGAAATTAAACAAAGGACCGAATTTTTTATGAATAATAATCTTCATGATATTATTATCGTAGGCAGTGGCGCTGCAGGTTTGTTCGCCGCACTTAATTTTAACGAAAATCAAAAAGTTTTGATTTTGACAAAAGACAAAAAGGATATATCTAACAGTTCTTTAGCACAGGGTGGAATAGCCTGTGTTTTGTCTTTTGAAAATGACAGCTACGAACTGCATATTGAAGATACAATGATAGCAGGTCGCAGAGAAAACAATTTAGAAGCGGTTACCACTCTGGTTCATGAGGGTCCGGATCAAGTTCGTAAACTCATGTCTCTCGGATTTAATTACGATAAAAATCCCGACGGAACTCCAAAAAAGACTCTTGAGGGAGGACATTCCAGACACAGAATCATTCACTGCAAAGATTATACAGGTAAAGAGGTTGTCAGAACCTTGCTTGAAGCTGTATCAAAAAGAAAAAATATAACAATAAAAGAAAATACCGCTGTTGTAGATATGACTAAACTTCCCGGTGGATTTGCATTAGATACGGTTGACGAAAACAATAATCATCAAACTCTTTTCGCTCGGTATTGTCTACTCGCAACCGGCGGTCTGGGCAGATCATACAAATACACAACCAATCCTGTTGTAGCCACAGGAGACGGAATCCGTTTAGCTCATGATCTCGGTGCCATAATAAAGCACTTAAGTTATGTTCAATTTCATCCGACTGCATTTAACGACAAAAAGAGTAACGAACAATTTTTAATTTCCGAAGCAGTCAGAGGCGAGGGTGCATATCTTCTGAATTATAAACACGAAAGATTTATGGATAAATACGACGATCGCCTTGAGCTTGCGCCTCGTGATGTTGTTTCCAAATCCATAGTATTGGAAAGCAGAAGAACGGGCAGCAACGATTTCTTTCTTGATATTCGATACAAGGGAAAAGAGTTTTTAGATAAAAGATTCCCCGGCATCACCGATGGTTGCGCTGAATACGGTGTTGATATCGCAAAAGATCTTATCCCTATTTTCCCTTGCCAACACTATCTCATGGGTGGAATAGATGTTGATTTGGACGGTCAAACAACAATGAACCGACTATTTGCAGCCGGTGAATGTTCACATACGGGAGTCCATGGAAAAAATCGACTTGCAAGCAATTCACTCTTAGAAGCGCTTGTCTTCGGAGCGAGAGCCGCAAAAAAAATAACCTCGCTTTTAGCCGAAGATAAATCTGAATTTATAATTCCTGAAACTAAGAAGACTTTAAGCGGAGCGCCCGTCGAAAAAGGCATAAGAACCGAAATTCAAAATATTCTTCAAAAATCCTGTTTTGTAATTCCCGATGAAGCGCAAATAAGAAAAAATTTACCCCGGGTTGAAGAAATTACAAAGCGACTTAAACTGCAAAGTTATGCTCGCACAAAAGAACACAGCGAGGCTCTAAGCATTTCAACTATGGCAAGTTTGATCTTGAATGATATTGATGTTTAAGGAGAAAATCAATGCTTAATCCAATAAATATTGACAATTTAATAAAAGCCGCTCTTGTTGAAGACAATAATTATTATGATGTTGCATCAGCAACTCTTTTGAACAAAGACCAAGAGAGCAAGGCTTATTTTGAAGCTAAGGCTGACGGTATTTTGTCGGGAATAGATATTGCTTTGAGAGTGTTTGAGATTTTAGACCCTTCTTTTACATATAAAACAAAGTTCCAAGACAGAGATAAAATAAAAAAAGGCGATATTATCGCAGAGTTTAAGGGTAATACAATTTTACTTCTTCAAGGAGAACGGGTTGCTTTGAATATTCTTTGCCATATGTCCGGCGTTGCAACAGCCACCAACAAACTGGTCGAACTTTGCAAAGGCAAAGATGTCTCTGTTGCAGACACCAGAAAAACTCTTCCCGGTCTTAGGAGTCTTGAAAAATATGCCGTTGTATGCGGTGGCGGAAAAAATCACAGATATAATCTTTCAGATTGTGCAATGCTTAAAGATAATCATATAGACGCCGCCGGAGGAATTAAAAAAGCAGTATCAAAAGTTAGAGAACAACTTGGTCACACGATTAAAATAGAAGTTGAAACCCGCAATTTAGATGAAGTTCAAGAAGCGATTGACGCAAAAGCAGATATAATAATGCTTGACAATATGACTTTAGATCAAATGGCGCAAGCTGTGCAATTAATAAATAAAAGTGCAATTGTTGAAGCTTCAGGCAATGTAACAGAAGAAACGATTGTTGATATTGCAAAAACCGGCGTCGATTTAATTTCTTCCGGTGCAATTACACATTCGGTTAAAGCCTTTGATATTTCAATGAAATTCGAAAAATAAAATAATAATAAAACCGATAAGATAAAATCTTATCGGTTTTTCTTTTAGTTAAGCGAATAGTTTGGCGCTTCTTTTGTTATATAGACATCATGTGGATGACTTTCGGCAAGGCCTGCGGCAGTTATCTGTATGAATTTTGCTTTTTCGTGAAGATCATTTATTGTCTTACAACCGCAATATCCCATACCGGAACGAACGCCGCCCAAAAGTTGATAAACCGTTTCGGAAAGTTCACCTTTGTAAGGAACACGACCTTCAATTCCTTCAGGAACAAGTTTTTTCGTGCCTTCTTGGAAGTATCTGTCGCTGCTTCCGGCATTCATAGCAGAAATGCTTCCCATTCCTCTGTAAGATTTAAACTGTCTGCCCTTATATAATTCCATCGCTCCCGGCGATTCTTTACAACCGGCGACAAGAGAGCCGACCATGACTACATTAGCACCTGCGGCAAGAGCTTTGACGATTTCTCCGGAAAATTTAATTCCTCCGTCTGCAATAACAGAAACATTTTTCTTCTTTGCAGCCTGCGCGGCGTCATAAATAGCTGTTATCTGGGGCACACCGATACCGGCGATAATTCTTGTCGTGCAAATTGAACCGGGTCCGATTCCGACTTTAACCACATCTGCTCCTGCGTCAATCAGAGCTTCCGTACCTTCTGCAGTTGCCACATTTCCTGCAACAAGCTGGGCTTTCGGGAAAGCATCTTTGATTTTTTTAACAGAATCCAAAACATTTTGTGTGTGTCCGTGTGCACTGTCTAAAGCCAAAATATCTGTTCCCGATGCAATTAAAGCTTCTGCTCTGTCCATTAAATCGGAAGTGATTCCAATTGCAGCGCCACATAAAAGTCTGCCCTGCCCGTCTCTTGAAGTATTAGGATAAACTACGGCTTTTTCAATATCTTTAATTGTGATAAGTCCGGTAAGATTACCTTCGTCATCGACTAAAGGAAGTTTTTCAATCTTATGTTTCATAAGAATCTCTTTAGCCTGATCTAAAGTTGTTCCCTGCTTTGCGGTAACAAGGTGATCTTTTGTCATAACTTCTTTGATCGGTATGTTAAAGTCAGTCATAAAACGTAAATCTCTGTTTGTCAAAATGCCGACAAGTTTTTTACCCTCACAAATGGGTACACCGGAAATTTTATATTTTTTCATAAGCTCGTTTGCATCGATAACCAGATCTTCCGGCGCAAGATAAAAAGGATTCAAAATTACTCCGTTTTCAGATCTCTTTACACGGTCAACTTCTTCGGCTTGTTTTTCAATAGACATATTTTTATGTATGACACCCATTCCACCCTCTCTTGCAATAGCTATTGCCATTTGAGATTCGGTTACAGTGTCCATCGCCGCTGTCATTATTGGGGCATTTAATTGTATTGATTCTGTTAAATTCACACTCAAATCAATATCTCTCGGAAGCACATTTGAATAACTCGGTATCAACAGCACATCGTCGAAAGTATAGCCTCTTTTTTCTATTTTGTCTTTCATAAATCCCCCTTATATATTATAAATTTAATTTTCCAACTTATTTATTATGCGCAACATAATCTGTGAATATTCTTCTTCGTGATTTACCGCAAATCCCAGGTGTCCTACGTTTTCATAGACTTTAATCTTTGCAAGCGGCAACCTCTTTTTTATTACTGGTATCGAAACCTTATATGAAGCCTCTAATGCTCCAAAGAGAAAAGTCAGACTTTCGCCTTTGTCGTCCGGCAACGTTTGCGGGAGTTTGTAAGTAAAATATTCTCCTATCATCTTTTTTATATCTTTCTGAGTTATATCTTTAGAAGATTCCAACGCAATGTTAAAAAATCTACCAAAGCGAAAGCCAAATTTTTCCGGAACTTCTATATCGGGAAAAGCATTGAATATTTTTCCGGCAAGAATAAAATTCCTACG
>CABTZO010000002.1 GCA_902489335.1 uncultured Oscillospiraceae bacterium
ACCATAGAGAATTTGAAAACCCATTATCTTCTAAATTTTTGAGTGTGTCATTAAACTCATACATACTTGCATCCAAATTATCGAGAACAGAAAGAACAAAAGCTTCCATTGTCTTTGGAAGAACGGCACTGCCATATTCCAACTTACCGTGGTGAGATAAAATCATATGTTCAAGTAGTTTTACTTTACCCTCTTTTATTTTCATTTCTTTAGCTTTTGCCCTGATTATATTTGTTCCACGGACAATATGTCCGATCAATTGACCGTCAATTGTATATTCACCGGCAACTCCGTTTTCATCAAATTTAATTTCAAATAGTTTACCGATATCATGAAGCAACGCTGCGACAATAAGAACAGATCTGTTCAACATCGGATAAATTTCACAAATTTTATCTGCAAGAACAGCCACCGTCAAAGTATGTAAAAGTAATCCTCCCCTCACCGCATGATGAAGAGAAATTGCAGCCGGAGCTATTAGATATTCATTTTTATAATCATCAAGCAATTGTAAGCATAAATTTGCGTAATCCTTGTCTTCAACTGATGAAGCAAGTTCAATACATCTATCATAAAGTTCGTTTCTGTCCTGTTTTACAGTTAGGAGTAAACTGTCAACATCAAATTCGTCACTGTCATTTGTATGGCGAATTTTAGTTAAAATTATTTGAGGTTTATTATTGTAATCACCCAATTTACCTTCAACATAAGCAATATCACCGTTGTCGAAATAAATTTCAGGAAAAGGAGACCACATAACAGCATCAATACTGTCATCTGAATCACTTAATGTCATTACAAGTCTTTCTTTGTTACCGGAAGTCGCTATTCTAAATCCTTTTACAACAACGAAACCTTTACATGTATTCGAGCTTTTATCTTTAATAAAATTCATAATAAACCAGCCTTTCAACTCAATAATAATAAAAGAAATTTGCATTGTCAAACAAACCATATCTATGTTTCATATTTTAGAATTTATACAAATCCTATCCGTAGCCGAAGGTTATCAACCCTCGGTCCCTTTTCTATCCGGTAGCCCGGGATTATGGGCCCCGGGTGCATAGGTTAATCCGCAAACAAAATAATTCAATCAATATATTATTGCAACGGTCGATTAATAATCGCCCGCTACGGTGCGATAGGGTCTAAACATAAACAACATACTTGACAATGATTTTAAAAAGTGATTTAATTTAGACAAATCAATGACCGAAGAATAGTAGCAAGACAAGTTTTTATTTAGAGATACGCTGGTTGGTGAAAAGCGTTAAAAACCTTTTGTGAATGGACTTCGCGAGATGCGAGCAGAAATGCAAGCCGAAGAGGAAGCTTCGTTAAAAAGTCGGCATATGTTTGTATGTGCTTATTAAGTGGATGATAAAACATCAAGCAGGGTGGCACCGCAGGAAAACCTGTCCCGGCAAAGGCAATCAGCCTAAGCTTGGGACTTTTTTAGTCCCAAAAATAAGGAGGAAAAGAAAATGAGTAAAGAAATACCCTATAAAATTTATTTATCTGAAAAGGAAATTCCCACACAATGGTATAATCTGCGTGCAGATATGAAACAAAAACCTGCACCGCTTAGGAATCAAGACGGTACAATATGTTCAAAAGAAGATCTTGCTAAAGTTTTTTGTGATGACCTTGTAGATCAAGAATTGAATACAACCGATCCGTATATTGATATTCCTGAAGGTATCAGATCTTTTTATAAAATGTATCGTCCCGCTCCGCTAATCAGAGCGTATTGTTTAGAAGAAAAACTACAAACTCCGGCACACATATATTATAAATTTGAGGGAAACAACACGAGCGGAAGCCATAAACTCAATTCTGCAATTGCTCAAGCCTATTATGCAAAGAAACAAGGATTGAAAGGTGTTACTACAGAAACCGGTGCGGGTCAATGGGGAACTGCTCTTTCGATGGCTTGTTCTTACTACGATTTGGATTGTAAGGTATTTATGGTTAAAGTTTCATACGAACAAAAACCATATAGGCGTGAAGTTATGAGAACCTATGGGGCAAGTGTTACCCCTTCTCCCTCTACAACAACAGATGTGGGCAGAGCTATACTCAAAGAATTTCCGGGAACTAACGGAAGTCTTGGCTGTGCGGTTTCGGAAGCTGTAGAAGTTGCAACAAAACTTGACGGTTACAGATATGTTTTGGGAAGTGTTTTAAATCAAGTTGCTCTGCATCAATCTGTTATAGGACTTGAAGCAAAGACAGCGCTTGAAAAATATGGCATTAAAATCGATACAATAATCGGTTGCGCAGGCGGCGGATCCAATCTTGCAGGACTGATTGCACCTTTTGCGGGAGAAATTTTAAGAAACGAAAACGAATATGATATAATTGCGGTAGAGCCTTCTTCCTGTCCAAGTTTCACAAGAGGAACCTATTCTTATGACTATTGTGATACCGGTCGAATTACTCCCCTTGCAAAAATGTATACTTTAGGCAGCAGCTTTATTCCGGCACCCGGTCATTCCGGCGGACTCAGATTTCACGGTATGAATCCGATGCTTTCTGAACTATATCATCAAAATATTATTCGTGCAGTAAGCGTAAAACAAACAGAAGTTTTCAAAAGTGCAGTTGAATTTGCAAGAATTGAGGGAATACTCCCTGCACCTGAAAGCAGTCATGCAATTGATGTTGCTATACAAGAGGCACTTAAATGCAAAGAAACCGGAGAATCCAAAAATATTCTTTTTGGTCTTACCGGAACGGGATATTTTGATATGGCAGCTTATCAAAATTACAACGACTCAACTCTAAAAGATTTCAACCTTACTGATGAAGATATCAGTAAATCATTGAAAAAATTACCTAAAATCGAGGAGAAATAATTGAAAAAAGAATCAATCGGCAGTGAAGAAATGAAAGATGTTTTAGCAGATATGTCTGTCGAAAAAACAAAATTTAATAATAAAAAATTAATTAGTTTGATTATAACAATCATTATTTCATTAATCACTCTTATTGTTGCGTCAGTATTGATATTTAGAACATATAAAAAGACTGCAAATGCTGAAGATAAGACTATCACGACTGTATCAACATCAACGACTGTTTCGCAAACAAACAAGCCGATTGAAAAAACTAAAGTTGATTTAGACGGATATGGTTATGCAAAAGGAATGAAAATTTTAGTAACCGATAAAGAAACAAAAAAAGTTCCCGGCAAAATCGAAGAAACCTTTGAAATTGAAGTTGTATCACCAAAAAACAAAAAGACAAAATATAAAGATGACGACAAAGACGGAATGATAACAATAGACAATTTGGATGCGGGAGAATACAAGGTTAATCTTATTTCGTCGCATAATCTTTTTGATTTTGATAATAAAACAAAGAATATTAAAGTTTCTGATAAACCGGTTTACAAAGCAAATAAAAATATAAATAAAATTGTAAAACTTTCTACCGGCAAAGAAAAAGACATGCCTAAAAAGACATATAAATCAAAGTATTCCGCTCCAAAAGACACTGTGCCACCCCCGACTCCCGGTACAAATACGACAAAGCCTTCAACCACAAATCATAATTCGTCTAATCCCGGCTCAAACACACCCGGACCATCAAATCCCTCTGTTATACCAAACGGATTTATGATAAAAAACGGAAAAACCTATTATTATAATAACGGCAGTCCTATTTTAGGACCACAGGTAATAAACAGGGTTTGTTACAACTTTGGATCAAATGGATATTTAGATTACACGATAGGTGTTGATATTTCCAAATGGCAAGGCAATATTAATTTTGCAAGTCTTAAGCAGGCAGGTTATAAAAAGGTTATAATGCGAAGTGGTTTCAGAGGTTGGGGAACCACCGGTGCGGTCAAACAAGATAATATGGTTTCTCAATACTTAACTCAAGCAAAAGCCCAAGGTCTTGAAATTCACCTGTATTTCTTCAGTCAGGCAATTAACGAACAGGAAGCAATAGAAGAAGCAAGTCAATGTATAGCGCTTGCCAAAAAATATAATTTGAGAAATCCGGTTATCTTCATAGATACAGAAGCTTCCGGAGCTCCCGGGGGTACCGGTCGCGCAGATAGGCTCAGCAGACAAGTAAGAACAGACGTCGTTAAAGCTTTTTGCACGACTGCAAAAAACTCCGGCTACAGAACCGGAGTGTATGCAAGTTCATATTTTTTCAGGGATAATTTAGATATAAATAAAATTCCCGCATTTGCAAACATTTGGGTTGCCGATTATCCCGACAGCCGTTATCCCGCAAAATTTCCGGATAAACCGCCAAGATACCCTTATTTCAGTAAAAGACCTCCTCAAATTTGGCAGGTATGTTCGGACGGCAGAATACCGGGCATTAACGGTAACGTTGACTGCAACAGATTCTACGGCTTTATAGGTTAAAACAAAGAATTCGGATATTCGCCGTTTTCAACAAGCTTTTTAATATTTGATTTAACGGTTTCGGTGTCTTCTCTGTAAGTTACACCGAACCATTTTTCGTCTGTTGTTAAAAGTTCAACGGTAACCTTTTTTGCTTTGAGTAACTTATCAATTTCAATCGGAATTAAAAATTCTGTTTTTATGTCTCCTTCTTCAAGTGACGATAAAAATTCAGGAAAAGCTTTTTCTAAAGATTCAAACATTTTTTGATGAAAGCACCAAAAATTCATTGAAACCGGTGTTTCTTCGTCTAAAAATCTGTTTTCGGGTTCAACAAAAGGTCTGTTGTCCTTTTTGATTATATTTGAAGTCTCGTTTATCTCAAAAACTGTTTCATTATCTTTAGACACAACAACACCTCTTGTAACACCACCGTTATCAGAGAGTGTATTTTTTATTTTATATGACAAAAGTCCGACTTTATCTCTTGAATTTTTAATTTCATCAAGATATTTTGATGCAATTTCAAAACTTTCGCGTCCATAAAAATCATCGGCATTTATTACGGCAAACGGTTCATTTACTACATCTTTACAGATTAAAATTGCCTGAGCCGTTCCCCAGGGCTTTGTTCTGTTTAGAACTTTATAGGGCTTGGGAATATCGTTTATGTCCTGGTAAACATAATGAATCTCAACATTTTCAATTAAAATGTTTTCAACAAGTTTCTTGAAGTCTTTTTCAATATCTTTTCTTATAACAAATACAATTTTATTGAATCCTGCTTTTATACTGTCATATATACTATAATGAATTATTATTTCTCCGTTTGGACCGACCGGTTCAATCTGTTTCACAGATCCGCCAAAACGACTACCTATTCCGGCTGCCATAATAATTAAAGTTTTTTTCATTTTCTTGTTCCTTTCACTTTTCTTGTAATTATTATAATTTACAAAATCTGTATTTTGTGTTATTCTATCACTTGAATTAATATACGGAAGTGATTTAATGGAACTCGTTTTTTACTATAAAAGAAGCGAATATATAAACGCAAAATTTAAATATATCAATCATCTGAAAATAATACCCGCTTACCTTTATATTATTTTCTGCCTTCTTGTTGTAGGCGCGATTGTTTTTATGGCAACAAAGATTTTTATTGCCGGGGGAATTTTGCTTGCGCTCGTGCTCGCATTGTTACTTTTTTACCTTTCACTTACAGTCTTTATACCTCTTTCCGATTTCAACAAATCGGATTTACTAAAAGAGGAACAGCACATAATATTCGATAATAATGAAGTGCAACTTCTTTATAACGGCATGCAAATTTATAAAGACCTATCAGATTATAAAGCTCTTTATGAAAGTAAAAAATATTTTTATTTCGTCCTAAACACAAATCAATATACACTCATACCAAAAAGACTTTTTGATGATCCTGAAGATGAGAAGCTACTTCGTGAAATCTATATTGACGGAACTCAAGGCGCATATAAATCGATATAATTTATTTCCACGAAGACCTAAGAGCTACAGTCATATTAAATACAGGATTTTCGTCAGTTGAATCATAATCTTTACAGAAATATCCTTTTCTCATAAATTGAAAATTTTCATACAACTTGGCATTTTTAAGTTCACTCTCGAGTTTGCAATTTTGCAAAATTGTGAGTGAATTTTCGTTTATTACATCTTTCAACGAAACATCGGGCGCTGCGGGATTTTCCACTTTAAATAATCTGTCGTAAATTCTGATTTCAGCATCAAAACAATTATTTGCATCAACATAATGAATTGTTCCTTTGACCTTTCTTTTATCCGGTGTTGTTCCACCCTTGCTTTCAGGATCATAGGTACAATGAACAGTCGTAACATTACCGTTTTCATCAATGTCATAAGATGTTGCAGTTACATAATATGCGCCAATAAGTCTAACTTCATTTCCAACAAAAAGACGGAAATATTTTTTAGGAGGATTAACGGAAAAATCCTCTCTTTCAATGTAAAGCTCACGAGAAAAAGTCATCTTTTTCATTTGAGCATTTTCGTCATTTGGATTGCTGCTTACTTCAATTGTTTCGGATTTGCCCTTCGGATAATTGTCTATTATAAGTTTAATCGGATCTAAAACTGCCATTGCCCTTTTGGCGTGCATATTCAGATCATCTCTGACACAGCCCTCCAAAACATCATAATCTACAATGCTGTTTGCCTTTGAAAGTCCGATTTGCTCGCAAAAGTTTCTTATGGCGGAAGGTGTATATCCTCTCCTTCTCATAGCACACAAGGTCGCCATTCTTGGATCATCCCAACCCGAAACTATGTTGTTTTCAACCAAAAAGAGATTTTTTCTCTTACTTGTAATGCAATAGTTGAGATTAAGCCTTGCAAATTCTATTTGTTTTGGTTTTTCTTCTATATCACATTTTTCCAAAAACCAATTATAAAGCGGTCTGTTATTCTCAAATTCCAAAGTGCAAAAAGAGTGAGTAACTTTTTCATATGCATCGGACAAAGGATGCGTAAAATCATACATGGGGTAAATGCACCACTTATCTTTTGTTACAGGGTGTTCCATGTGGTTTATTCTATAAATTACAGGGTCGCGCATATTTATGTTCGGGTCCGCCATGTCAATTTTGGCTCTTAATACCTTTTCACCGTCGGCAAATTCCCCGTTTTTCATTCTTTCAAACAATTCAAGATTTTCTTCAATACTTCTGTCTCTGTATGGACTGTTTTTACCGGGTTCTGTAAGTGTTCCGCGATATTCTCTTATTTCGTCCGCGTTCAAATCGCACACATAGGCAAGACCTTTATTTATAAGCTTAATCGCACAATCGTAAAGAAAATCAAAATATTCGGAAGCCGAAAAAACATTTTCATAGTCAAATCCGAGCCAATGAATATCATCTTCAATGCTCTTCATATACTCTTCATATCGTTTTTTAGGATTTGTATCATCGAAACGCAGGTTACAGATTCCGTTATATTTTTTTGCCGCCATAAAATCCATATAAATAGCCTTTGCATGTCCTATATGCAAATGACCACTCGGTTCCGGCGGAAATCTTGTCTGAACTTTGTTATAAACACCGTCTTCTAAATCTTTGTCAATTATGTCGTAAATAAAATTATCCATACTATCCTCTCAAATAATTTATCATTTCTTGAATTCTGACTTTAACTTTTTCTTCACCCAAAATCTTCATCACCGTACAAAGATCAGGAGTATTTTCTCTGCCTGTAACGGCAATTCGTATAAGCGTTGATATATCTCCGACATGTCCTTTGAACTTGTCCGGAGCCTTTTTATACTCTTTTACTGAACTTGTATAGTTTTCTTCATCGCAAAGGCTCTTTATCTTATCAAACCAGGCACTGTTATCATCAGTTGAACTATATATATCAAGATATTTTGAAAGCATTTCAACTGCATCATCTTTATTTATGTGTTCAGGCAAAAAGAAGTTTTTTTCATAATATTCATTAAAAAAATATGATGAATATTCTTTGGCATCCGACCATTTTTCCATATCTTTTCTTGGATTTTTCTTTTCACGATCTATTGAAAAAATATTTTTTGTATATTCTAAATCCTTATTTAATACATCAAAAAAGTCGTGATCAAAGTTTTCACTCCATTTTAGTATAGCTTCTACCGTATTGTCCGTCGTCATATTCGCAATGAAGTTTCGCGAAACTTCATTTAATTTTTTCAAATCGAAGAGTGCCCCGCTCTTTGACATCTTACCGAACGAAAACTTGAAATTTGCGCGATCTTCTTTTGTATTTTGTCTCCACTGCTCAAAGTTTGAATTGATTATTCTATATAAATATTCGATAACCGCTTCCGACGGATATCCGCTTTCTATGTAATAATCAACTGATGCTTCGGGATCAAGTCGCTTAGACAACTTCCTTTTTGAGCCGTTATCCTCTTTCATAATAGGCGAAATATGAGCATAATTTGGAATTTTAAAACCACAATATGAAAATAACTGTATATGTATCGGCAGTGATGAAAGCCACTCATCTCCGCGAATAACAGTCGTTGTTCTCATAAGATAATCATCGACCGCATGCGCAAAATGATAAGTCGGAACACCATCGTTTTTCAGTAAAACTATATCGGTTACATTTTCAGGTAATACGGTTTTTCCCTTTACCTTGTCTTTAATCTCTATTTTTTTGTCTTCGTCGCCCTGAGACTTGAGTCTTAAAACATAGGGAATACCGGCACCAATCTTTTCTTTAATTTGTTCAAAACTCAAATTTCTGCACTTCGCCCACTGTTTATAGTATCCGGGATTCGCCTTAATTTTCACCTGCTCTTTTCTTATATCATCCAATTCTTCGGGTGTACAAAAGCAAGGATAAGCAAGATCGCGTTCAACAAGATCTTTTGCATAGATATGATAAATTTCCGTCCTCTGACTTTGAATATATGGGCCATAATTCCCTATGCTTTCACTTTCGGAAATTGCGCCTTCATCAAAATCTATATCAAAAGATGAAAGGCCTTCAATAATTTTCTTTATACCCTCATCAATCTGTCTTTTTTTATCTGTATCTTCAATTCTGAGAAATAATACCCCATTTGAACTCTTAGCTACAATGGAAGAGACAAGCGCTGTATACACGCCTCCGATATGCAAAAAACCCGTCGGGCTGGGTGCAAATCTTGTAACTTGTGCACCTTGATCCAATTGCCTAACAGGATATTTTTCTTCCATGTCTTTTGGTGTCAAATCAACACCGGGAAATAACAAATCAGCTAATTTTTTACTCATATTACTTAACTTCTACCTCAACCTTTTTTTCATTTAATTCTATAAGATAACCTCTGTATTTAGTGTAATCCACAACGGAAATATTTGTATCTGTCAAATTGACAAGAGAATTGAAAAAGTCCTCTCCTTTTTCTAAATTTTCTTTATCAAAAGCTTGTGTCAAATACTCGGCAATAACTTTCGACTGATAAGACATGTATGTTGACGAATCTGAGACTTCATAATATCTAAGCAGTTTCAACATTTCGTTACCGCTTATCTTGTTTTTCCCCTTGTTTATCTGCAAACGAAAATCCTTGCCTTGATAATCAATCTCCTTTTGAAAGTCTTTTTGTAAAAAACCGGTATTTTTGCAAAACGCACCTATATTGCCACTATGTACCGCTATATATCGATCGATTTTGATGTTCTTAACGGATGCAATCTGCGAAGCAGTAGTTACCAAACCCTTTTCTTCGTAATACTCCTCAAAAGTCATATTTTCGGATGGTATCAAACTGCCCTTATCAATTGGCACAAGAGTAATCTTATTAGTTTTTGAATTTATCTCTAATATTCCCATATAATAAATCTTTGATCTGTCAGATTCAGGAATTAAGACTAATATTTTAGCAATATCCGGAAGATTTTTAGAGGCACTTTTTTGAGGATTAGTAGACGGTTCTTTTTTTGTCGGAGAATTATCTTTTCTGTTTTTGAACAAAACAATCAACGAAACGCAAACAAGCAAAATTGCAATCACGGCAACAACTACAGATGTTATTACTGCTCTTCTTTTACTTTTCTGTTTTTCTGTCATAAATCTTAATTTGTTCTTTTTAAACATTTTATACCTCAAAAAATTATATAGAGATTATATCATCAAAGACGGTTATTTACAAAATAGTTGATATTCTATTATTTGAAAACATTATGTTAATTTGTTAAAATGGATTAGGAACTATATTTCAAAAAAGAGGTGTATCAAATGAAGGATATTAAAAAAATGATTTCAGCTTTATTTGTATTCCTTGTAACTGTTTTGATAAATTTACTTGGTGTTTTTGGAGTTTTCAACAGTACAAAAATGACCGATATTTTCAAGGAAATACCGTCATTCATTGTTCCGACAAGTACAACATTCGCATTGCTTCCTATAATCTACATCCTAATTTTTGTTGCATTACTTCTACCGATAATCAAGCCGAACAAATATGCAACACAGGCGACTGAATCAATATCCATGCTATTCATAGGAGCAAGCTTGCTGAGTATCGCTTTCACCTTTTCTTTTGTTTACAGACAACTGGAAATAGCAACCATTTTCAGTTTCGCAATAGTAGTTGTGTTGGGCATGTTAATAAACAAGCTTTACAAAGTTCATGAAGACGGACATTTCTTCCATCAGCTCGCTTTTGGACTTAACTTTGGATGGGACTTCATTTTCTCCTTTATTGTTATGGGATTTATGATTGTAGAATGGAATCCCGCATTTAATAAAGGCGGCAATATTTGGGCGGGAATTGCCCTTACAATAATTGTTATGCTCGTTTTACTTTCATCGTTCTTACTTACAAACGTTGCAATCATTTTCCCCGTAGTAGTTGTCATTTCAGGAATTTACAAAAATCTTTTGAGTACAGATTACAAAGTGCTTCAAACTTTCTGTCTTATATTAATAGCAATTCTAATTATAGCTTTCTTACTGAGACTGTATTTGAATCATTTCAAAATTGTAAAAGACAGCTCAGCAAGAATAAATGAAAATTTGAGCAATGTAGTTCTTCCGTAAAATCAGAATTAAAAACACACGCTTAAAGGCGTGTGTTTTTTTATTTTAAAATAAACTCTTAAACAAAGAAGATACTTCTTTTTTGTCAGCAGGTAAAACGCTTATATCTAAAAGCATACCTTCTTTTGCTTCAGGGGCTAAGTTAATATCAATTTCTGTTGTGCTGCAGTCGGGTAATTCAACTATTATCTTATCCCCTTCTATTCTGTCTATGGGAAATTTCATTCAGCTACTCTTTTCTTTTGTGGATTTACAATATTTCTCCAATCAAGATCTCCTCTTGAAAGTGAATGAATCAGCGCTTCTGCGGTTGCTATGTTGGTCGCAACAGGGATGTTGTGTAAATCACAAAGTCTGATCAAATCATTGGCGTTGGGTTCATCAGGCTTAGGATTTAAAGGATCTCCGAAAACTAAAAGCAAATCTATTTCATTACAAGAAATTCTGGCTTCAATTTGTTCTTCGCCGCCATGTGAACCACTCATAAATTTTTCTATTTCAAGTCCTGTGACTTCAGATATAATTTTACCTGTTGTTCCCGTTGCACATAATTTATGTTTACTTAAAATGCCACAATATGCAATACAAAATTGTGTCATCAATTCCTTTTTAACATCATGTGCTATAAGTGCTATATTCAACGGAATAACCTCCAATAAATGTTTAATGGTCTTTTTTACCTAAATTATTATATCATGAGAGCAAATAATTATCAATTATTACCATATTTTTTGCAGATCAAATTTTTATTTTAACAGTTTGTCCGTCAAGCCTTTGTAAAGTTCGATTTATCGCTCTGTAAGCTTCGCTCGATGGATCGATTGTTTGATTCTGTAAAAGACTTTTTGCAAAATCGAAGTCATTCGGAATAACACCGGCAAGTCGAAGTTTTGTTAAATCAACAATTTCATCCAGATTAATATAATCGTTTTCAAAGAATGACGGGCTTTTATATTTATTTATTATTAGCCTTACAGTCGGTTTTTCTAAGGTTTTTCTTATTTTATTATTTACTGTGTTTACTTTCAGACAACATAGTTTATCCGCAGTAGTAATTGCTAAAATTAAATCGGCAGATTTTATTCCGATTTCAAAGCCGCCGAATATGCCTGCCGGACAATCAAATAATATGAAATCATAATCAGAGTCTATTTTTTTTATCAATAATTCAAATTTTTCAAAATTTATTTCGTCTGCTTCATCCGGCGCAGGAATTAAATCTATTTCGCCTTTTATTATAGTAGCTTCAACATCGCAACGATTTTCTAAAAAATCGTTCCAGTTATATAAAACTCGATCAGATACATTAAGTAAAATATCTTGAGTATGAAGCCCTATGTCTAAATCCACAATCAGAACCTTTTTTCCCATACTCTGCAAAATCTTAGCAACGGCAAAGCAAATTGAAGACTTACCGACTCCGCCTTTTCCTGAGACAAAAGAAATTTTATTACTCATAATCTATGGCAAAAAAGTATTGTATGTCTGTTTGCCTTCAACCTCCTTTGATGAAAAATAATATGAATATATGTCCGCCGCCACTTTGGCTGTGTAGACACCTTTATCCGATGATTCAACTATAACAGCTACTGCTATTTCAGGTTTATCATAAGGTCCATAACTCATTATCAAACCATTATATCCCTCTACAAGCTCTCCTCCAACCATTTTCTTTACCTGTGTTGTTCCCGTTTTGCCGGCAACTTCAACAGGCAAATTTGCAAAGGCGTGTCTTGCAAATCCGGTTGTTGTAAGACTGTGCATGCCGTCTCTGACTGCGTCAAGATTTTCAGGATGAATTTTCATCTTTTCCGCATTTTTTATCTTTGTTTCGGATATAGTTTTTGAATAATCATGACTTTTTATCGACTTTACAAAATGTGGAACTTTTCGTGTTCCGCCGTTTGCAATAGTGGCACAATAATTTGCCAGCTGTAAAATGGTAACCTGATTATCTGATTGACCGATTGCCGCCTGGACAGTGTCTCCGGGTCTCCATACTCCTCCGCTTTCTTCTCGCTCTTCAATCCCTGCAAGCTTTCCGCTTGCCTCCGGGAGTTCAACACCTGTTTTTTGACCAAGTCCAAGCTTAGAGCACCATTCGTTCATGCGATCGATTCCAAGTCTTCTTCCAGTCTCATAGAAGAAAATATTGCATGATTTATCTATTGCCTGAGCTACATTTATATCTCCGTGATATCCTAAACAGGTAAATGTATGGTCTTTAAAATAAGTGTAATTGTGATTACATTTGAATTTGGTTGTAGGGGTTATAATATTTTCTTCCAAACCTGCTATAGCTACAGCAGGTTTAAATGTTGAACCCGGTTCATAGGTTGCCATTAAAGGACGATTCCAAAGAGGCGCCGTCTTATCTTTAACCAATTCATCATATGTTTCGCTGAACTTGTTGTTGTCATAGGAAGGATATGTTGCGCAGGCTAAAATTTCACCCGTGTCAACTTTAATTACAACAGCCGCACCACCAACAGGCAGACGAGATTTACCTGATATTCCGTCTATACTTTTCTTTAGGGAGTCTTCGGCAATTTTTTGTATATTTTTGTCTATTGTCAAAACAACATTGTTGCCGTGTTCGACATTTTGAACGTAGACATCTTCCTTTGCTCCGTCCAACCCCATAATTGTGGATTTCAAGCCTTTTTTACCTTTAAGTTCCGTTTCCAAAAGTGCTTCAATTCCGTCTTTTCCGATTTTATCGTTCATGCCGTAAGAAGAATATTTAAGATCTTCAATTTCGCTTGACGGAAGACCTTTTTTCTCCATAGAATGAATTTTTTCTTTTAATTTCGCTTTTTTATCTTTGTATTCCTCTGCATCTATCGGTGCAGTTCTGCCCAAAATATGAGGAGCCAAGGATCCGTCGGTGTAATATCTTTTAGCTTTAACGGAATTTTCGATACCCTTATAAAAATTCCCGTTTTCCAAAATCGCCGAAATAAATTCAATTGGAACATCTGTTGCGAATTCATACGGATTAACTCGGCTAAATCCGCTTCTTTCCATATTCACAAAAACTGCCGCAAGATTTCTTGCCGTAGCTTTATCATAATCCTCAAGCTCATATCTTTTAACCAAAGCTTCAAAACAATCCTCGGCAGTTGCATATTTATTTAGTCCAAGCATCTCCCGACTTATCAGCCAATCTTTTTCGACCTTGAGTTTCGGATCTTCTTCAAAGAAAAACCGGCCGTCATTTCCGAGTTTTATCGGAAGTTTGTCATTATACTTAAGTCCTGCTTCAGTAAATTTTTTTATCAGAGAAAGAACAATTTTATTTCTCTCTTTTTGTTCTTTGCGAGACGGAAATTTCTGTGCATTAAAAATTAAAGTGTTTACTTGAACACTTGTTGCAAGATAGTTTCCGTTTCTGTCTAAAATATCACCACGCAACGGTGAAACAATTGTTTCATAAGCTGACACGGCTTTAGGTTTGCCTTTCGAATCAATAACTTGATATTTAAGCAGAAAACCACCGAATATTGCAAAAAGAATAGAAATCGCCACTATAAAAGCGATTGTTCTTTTTTTTAAATTTTTATAATCGTCATCTTTATACATAATTTATCTCAAAAAACTCATGTTTGTTGTATTCTTATATTTTAAATTTATTTTTCTTATTGCGGATCTAAAAATTATATATATAAGCGGAGAAAGCAATAAAGTATATGCAAAAACCGGCAGGTAAAACGTAACAAAAGAAGCAAAGAAATCACTTTTTCCGATAATAATGTCATTAATATAATTTATCATTACAAAAATAAATTCAGTAATGGCACAGAGCAACATGAAAGTCACTATATTATTTCGAATAAGCGATGTAATGAGCAAGCCCACCACCGCAGACAATAGGAAAAAAGAAAGCATGTACTTGCCGTCAAATTGTGGCGATACAAGATCCCAAAGTGAACCGGCAAAAACGCCAAAAATCATTGAAATATAAGGCTTTTCAAACATAGAAACCGCAATGACAACCGGAATCAAAAGCAAAGCTCTTGCTCCGAAAATTTCTATTTGAAAATGAGGTGTGTTCTGAAAAATCGCGCAAATAATTATTGACGCAGTCCAAAACAGCCTTTTAAATATCTTTTGTTTTTGTGCGTTATCAATTTTACTCATTTTGCGTTTTTATTTTCCTTTGGAATCTCAGTATTTTTTTTGAAATTATTTAGAATCATTACATTTTCCAGTTTAGTAAAATCAGCCTCGGGAGTTATGAATGCTATCGGAACAGTTTCATTCTTCAAAGTTGTAACTTCGCTCACGGTTCCTATAATGAGATCTTTAGGGTAAAATCCTCCAACGCCGGAAGTACAGATAATTCCTCCGTTGGAAACTGAAGTATTGTTATTTAGTCCTGAAAGTTTAAGAAGTTTTCCTTTTGAAACAGAAATTTCGGCGGAAACAATTCCGGTTTCTCTTGAAGCAACTTCATATCCGCTTATTTTTAATGAAGGATCAAAAATCGTTGATACAACACATGAAGTCGGATACACTTTTTTTACGCTGCCTATCAAAACCCCCTTGCCATAAATAACAGGGTCATATAATTTAACACCGTTTTTGCTTCCTTTATTCAAAACAAAGGTGTAATTATCGGAAGCATTCCTGCCGATAATAGAGGCGGGAACCACCTCATAATCCATATGTTCTTTTTTTACATTCAGGAAACTTTCATACATCTGCACTTCTCTTTTTAAGTTTTCATAATCAACTAAAGAGTGCTTTAATTTTTCGTTTTCCTCTTTTAATTTATTTATCTCTTTATTTTGTTTTTTACCGTATAGTTTATTACCGACAAACGATGTTGCAGTTTTGAAAGGTTTTAATATTGGCGCCGCAACTTTGGAAAAAGGCGATGATTTGTTTGCGGAAGCTAAACCGATAATTATAAATATTATTATAAATATCAGTAAAACAACAAATAATTTGAACCATTTTGTATTTAGAAATTTTTTCATAGTTAAATTCAAAAAAAGGGCTCTGCAGCCCTTTTATTAACGATAGTGTTTTGAACTTGTGAGGCTGAGCATATCATTTTCAAGACAAATGCCGGTGCCGTCTACAACGCAGTCAAGGGGTCTTTCTGCAACATGAACCGGAATATGAGTCACTTGTGAAATAAGTGTATCAAGACTTCTAAGCATCGCGCCTCCTCCGGTGAGCATTATTCCCTGATCTATTATGTCAGAAGCAAGCTCCGGAGGTGTTTTTTCAAGTGTCAATTTAATTGCTTCGATTATTTTTCCAACAGGTTCTTTAAGTGCTTCACGAATTTCTTCGGATGTAATTTCTACATGTTTAGGCAAGCCGTCAACCAGGTTTCTGCCCTTGACATCGACTGCTCCCTCTCCTTCATATTCGGCAGCGGAACCTATGCTTATTTTAATCTCTTCAGCTGTTCTTTCTCCGATTAGAAGATTGTATTTTCTTTTTAGATATTGAATTATGGCTTCATCGAAACTGTCGCCCGCAAATTTAGCGGAACAAGAAGTTACAATATCTCCGAGAGAAATAACGGCAACTTCAGAAGTTCCTCCGCCTATATCAACAATCATGCTTCCGGTCGCTTCAGCTACGGGAAGTCCTGCTCCGATTGCGGCAGCCATCGGCTCTTCAATTAGGCTTACTTGTTTTGCGCCGGCACTTCTTGCGGCATCATGAACCGCTCTTCTTTCAACTTCCGTAACTCCGGAAGGAATACAAATCATTACTCTGGCTTTTGTAAACGGTGAACCGCTCATTGCTCTTTTGATAAATTCTTTGAGCATATCGGTTGTAATATCAAAATCGGCAATAACTCCGTCTTTAAGAGGACGAACTGCAGTTATAGAACCGGGTGTTCTGCCTATCATCTCTTTTGCTTCCGCTCCGACAGCCACAACCTTTGGTGGGTTTGATCTGACATCTACGGCAACAACTGAGGGTTCTCTGATAACAATACCCTTCTTATTTACAAGAACAAGAGTATTGGCAGTTCCGAGATCTATTCCGATGTCTTGATTAAATAACATTCTAATCTCCTTTATTATCTAAAAATATCGTATTTTCATGGGGTTAATTCTAACCTATAACCTTGTGTTTTTCAAGATTTTCACAATTATTCAGCATTTGATATCGCATTATAGCCGTAACAGTTTTCGCGTCTTTCAAATCTCCGTTTACAGCCATCGAAAAAGCTTTGCTCAACGGTATTTTATATGACTGCAAAAACTCATTTTCATCAAGATGCTTTTCCCCAAACTCAAGATCTGTTGCGGCAAACAGATATAAAACTTCCTGAGTGTAACCGACAGAGGGATAAATTTCGCCTAAATTATATATTTTACTTGCTGTGCATCCGGTTTCTTCTTTAAGTTCTCTGATACAACAACTAAGTGGTTCTTCTCCCTTTTCAAGCTTTCCGGCGGGCAATTCTTCAATCACCTTTTCAAAAGGAGATCGATATTGCCTAACAAAGATCACATTTCCTTCGCTGTCGATCGGCATAATGCAAACGCCGCCCGTATGTTCCACTATTTCTCTTGAGGAAATATTTTGATTTTGCAACAAGACTTTATCAAGTCTGACATTTACAACTCTGCCCTTGAAAACATATTCCGATTCCAAGATCTTTTCAGCGTCTAATTTCTCGCACATTATGCACGACTCATATATTCGCCGGTTCTTGTGTCAACATTGATATCTTCACCTTCATTTATGAAAAGAGGCACTTTAATCTCGGCACCAGTTTCCAAAACAGCAGGTTTTGAAGCATTTGTTGCAGTATCTCCTTTGAATCCCGGTTCTGTTTTTGTAACCTTAAGAGTTACAAAGTTTGGTGGTTCAACGCCAAAAACCTTTCCCTTATATGATAAAATTTTACAAGTCATATTTTCTTTTACAAATTTAAAATTATCATCAAGATCATTCTTATTTACCGGCGTCATTTCGTAAGTTTCGTTGTCCATAAAGTAATATAAATCTCCGTCGTTATATGAAAAAGCCATTTCCTTACGATCAATATATGCATTTTCAAATTTTGCAGACGGATTATAACTTTTTTCAATTACAGAACCTGTCATTATATTTTTAACTTTGGTTCTGACAAAAGCTGCGCCTTTGCCGGGTTTAACATGCTGAAATTCAACAACCTGTAATACTTGTCCATCTTCTTCAAAAGTTACGCCATTTCTAAAATCTCCGGCTGTTATCATCAATTTTCCTCCCTAAACATATTTCAAGGATATTTTATATTATACGGTTACCATTTTCAAGTCGTAAGACATTGAAGCATCGCATAATCATACATTAATATATTTATATCAGATATCGATATCAGACATAATGATAATATGTTATAATGATTAGAGAAAATTTTTAAGAGGTTCAAATGATTTTTTATCCGAATTTACTCCGTGAAAATTTAATTTCCGTGACAAAAGAAGATCTATTATCTTTGGGTGTTAAAGTTATTTGCATTGACGCCGATAACACTTCTGTAATAGACGCAACAGATGAGCTTCTTCCGGGCGTTAAACCTTGGTGTGAACTTAGACAAGCACAGGGATTTGAAGTTGTTTTAATTTCAAACGGAGGAAGTGAAAGAATTGAAAAAATTGCAAATAAACTTGAATTGGACTATCGACCTTATGCCTTAAAGCCTCTGCCTTTTTCATTTTTTCAACAGGCAAATTTCAGAAAATGCAAAACTTCAGAAATTTTAATGATAGGCGACAGGATTTTTACGGATATTCTGGGTGCCAATCTTGCAGGCAGTAAATCTATTTTTGTAAAACCATATCAAGCCGAAAAAAGAAAATTATTTTTAATAAAAACACAGAGAAAATTAGAGGAGAGAATTCTTGCAAAATATAAGCAAAATAAAAGATGAATTAAATGATAATCAAGCCTTTTTAATCAAAAACCCGGAAAACAGAAGATATCTCACTTCCTTTAATTCAAGTGACGGTTCCCTTATTATAAAAAAAGCCGATGAAAGATTATTTGTTGATTCAAGGTATTTTGAAAGTGCGAAAATAAATTCAAAAATTAAAACGGATCTATTTTTAAACTTTGACAGTCTTAAAGATTTTCTTGCAGATGTTCAAGATATTTTCATTGAAACTGACAAGACTTCTTTAAATGAATATGAAAGACTACAAAAGTTTTTTGACGATAAAAACATTTTAAACGATAATAAAATGACAGAAATTCTTAAACAGCTTCGTCGTCATAAAAGCATTGATGAAAAAAATAAAATATTAAGAGCTCAGGAAATTGCCGAAAAAGCTTTAGATGAAACTTTAGTTGAAATAAGAACCGGTATTACAGAAAAAGAATTAGCCGCAAAATTAGAATATAACATGTCAATTTTGGGCAGCGAAAAACCTTCTTTTGAAACAATTGTTTTGTTTGGAGAAAAAACTTCGGTTCCGCATGGTGTTCCCGGCGACAAAAAGTTAAAGAAAGATGATATTATATTAATTGATTTTGGTGCTGTTTTTGAGGGTTATCACAGTGATATGACAAGAACATTACTTGTCGGAGATCCCGGGGAGAAGATAAAGACCATATATGATCTTGTTTTAAAAGTGCAAGAAGAATGTATAAAAGCTGTCAAAAAAGGAATGAAATTATCGAGGTTACATAATCTTGCGATTGAATTGTTTGGCGACAAGTCTAAATACTTTACGCATTCTCTCGGACACGGTGTCGGTCTTGATATTCATGAGACCCCGACGGTTTCATTCAAGTCAGAACAAGTTTTAGAAAACGGTGACATCATAACAATTGAACCCGGACTTTATTTTGAAAATGAGTTCGGTATCAGAATCGAAGATATGATATATATGAATAATAACAAATCTGAAAATCTTACAAAATACAAAAAATAAGCTTTACAGAAATCTAACTTAAATCAAAATTTAAAATGTTTGGATTGCATTAGAATATAAAGAATTCTTATAAAAAACTTGAGGTGTAATAATGAGAAGAACAAAAATCGTATGTACAATTGGCCCTGCAACATCAAGCAGAGAAAAGATCAATCAACTGATTGATTCGGGAATGAACGTTGCACGATTTAACTTTTCTCACTGTAATTATGAAAAATTTGAAGAATGTATAGGCATCATTAAACAGCTCAGAGAAGAAAAGAATAAACCGATAACCTTACTACTTGATACCAAAGGACCCGAAATAAGAATCGGTCAAATGAAGGAAAATATATTCTTAGAAAAAGGCAAAGAGTTTACTTTATATTCAGATTTTAGCATTATCGGCGACAATAACGGAGTCGGTATATCTTTCCCAAATTTATGTCAATATGTAAAAACCGATGACTGCATTTTGCTTAATGACGGACTGATTAAATTGCAGGTTTTAAATGTCAGCTGTGAAAACATAGTTACAAAAATTATCGAAGGCGGGCTTTTAAGCAGTAAAAAGAGCGTCAACATTCCCGGCAGAGATATTCCTATGCCATATATATCAAAAGATGATATAGAAGATTTGCAATTTGGGAAAAAACATGGTTTTGACTTTATCGCCGCTTCTTTTATCAGAAACACAAATGACATTGAAATATTAAAAAGTCACCTGCACTTAATAGGTTGGGGAAACGCTAAAATACTTGCAAAAATTGAAAACACTCAAGGTGTTGCCAATATAAATGAAATTTTAAACATTGTCGACGGAATAATGATAGCAAGAGGAGATTTAGGAGTTGAAATCCCCTTCGAACAAATTCCCGCAATTCAAAAATCCTTAATTAAAAAAGTTGTATCCATGGGAAAAATCGTAATTACGGCGACTCAAATGTTAGAATCAATGGTGCACAATTCTCGTCCAACAAGAGCTGAGATTACCGATGTTGCAAATGCAGTATATGACGGAACTTCAGCCTTGATGCTTTCGGGTGAAACCGCTGCGGGACAGTTTCCCATAGAAGCGGTAAAAACAATGGATTCTATCGCCAAAACAACAGAAAGTAACATTAATTATAAAAAAAGGTTTTATTCAATAGACAGAATATCGGGAGTTAATATTACAAATGCGATTTCGCATGCAACTGTTATGACGGCTTATGATCTTAACGCAAAAGCTATAATTTCTGTTACAAAAAGCGGCTCAACTCCGAGAATGGTTGCAAGATATCGCCCAACCTGCAATGTTATTGCCTGCACCCCGGATGAAGATGTATATTATAAAATGAATCTAATCTGGGGCGTTACACCGGTTCTATTTGATGAAACCACAAATACAGATGATCTTTTAAAAAATGCAATTGCAGCTTGCCTTGAAAAAGGATATGTTAAAAAAGGAGACCTTGTCATCTTTACCGCAGGAGTTCCGCTTGGTATTCCCGGAACAACAAACATGTTGAAAATTGAAATTTGCTAAATCATTATTAAACAACAATAACGGGTGATTGAAAATCACCCGTTAATTTATTTTATGTTTTTTAATTTCCCATATAGGTTGGCGCCTTTGTCATATCAACCTTTGCAGGATCGGCAGGACGAGACGGGAACCAAGGATTCTTACCTTCAGCCTTAAATTGTTTGTAAAGAAGTACACAATAGATAAGATCAAAGACTGTACAGAACACACCACACCAAATATTCAGCGGATCATGTAATGACGGATAAACTGCGATTGCAACCCAGGCACCGACTGTTCCGAGCATTTTTCCGATTGCAATGTTCATTGACTGTCCTTCTGTTGATTTTCTTTCGAAAAGCATGAAGATAAACAACATAGACATAGGAAGATTTTGAACAATAGCGGTACAACCGTTTGCACGAACGCCATAGGCTTGAAGCCATGTAATTTCTACGCAAATAGCGCATGCCATTACTACAATAAACCAAGGCCAAAAATATCTTTCGGGTGCAAATTTTACAAAATCTTTTTTGCCCCATTTTATATGAGTATACAATATAACACAGTCTGCTAAAAACCAAGCTGTATTAACAATTGCCATCATATAACCGCCATAAAACATACCGTCATGAGCCCAATACATATATGCATACAGGCCTTCCCAAACGATGTTGAAAGCGAGTGCCACAAAAGGCATTCCATAAGTTTTTTGCTTAAATCCGAGACGAAGCAAATCAATATAGGCAATCAACCAACCAAGTCCGGCGATGGGAGCAAAAAGAAATACTCTCGCGTCAAGCCCGAATTCTGAAAAATGGCAAACATCCATTATTGTCTGAAGCATAATAAATCTCCTTTTTCAGCTTATTTATTAAGTTTTTCGTTAGCTTGTTCAGCAAGGAAAACTTTACATTCTTTGAATGTTTTGAGCTTAAATTCGTTGCTTCTTCTCTTATAGTCTTCCAAAGCAAGATAAGTTTTTTCAGCTTCTGCTTCTCTTCCCTTGAGAGGTTTATGTGTGTAAGGATTAAGACCAAATTGACGGAAACGAATAGTAAGCAATGTGATATAACAAATATCAAATACTGCGCAGATAGCGGCAAGACAATAAACGAAATACTGTCCGGGCATCCAATAAAGTCCGATACAGGTCGGAGCAAGTGTGCCCAAGAATTTACACCAAGCTACCCAAATTGACAGACCTTCAACTGTTTCTTTGTGGAACATGTGCTGACAGAACAAAATAGACATGATAGCGTTCATTAAGTAAGCAGCAAACATCGGAGAATCAGGTAGAATAGGCCATTGAGGATTCATCATCAAAATAGTTACAAACAAGATTGCAAACATACCGAATTTTATCCACGGATAAGCCCAGTCATATCCCGGAAATCTCTTTGCGAAGAACATTTTGCCATATTTATAATCAAGTATGAACATAACTGCGTCGAAAACAACCCAGAGATAAATTCCCCAACGTGTGATCGGTTCCGGATACGGAACCAAAAAAGCAAATTGAAATTCCCAAGAAAAATTCATGCACAAGCAGACCCACGGCATAGACGGTGCATGATCTTTATGAAGACGATAAATTATTACCAGATAAACAGCCGTCCAAAGCAATGCGCTTGCCACAATCAAAAAAATAGTACCCCAACCTAAGTTCGAGAACATATTCTGAATATAGCCATACCATCCTGAATACGGCTTCATCATTTCCATCTTTCCCCAATGAACACCGGGGTGCGTTGTAAGGCCGGACAGAACTTGATGAATAAATTCCAACAACTTTACGAACATAATCTTTCCTCCTTGGCACCATAAAAATCGTTTATGGCGTTTGATAGATATCATTCTACTACTTCTCTATTTTGTCTACAAGGTGAATATCGTTTATTGTTGCACAAAAAAAATTATATTTTTTGTAATTAAATAACATTTATTGTCTTTTATTTGACATATAAAAATAAATATTCATAAACAAGTG
Source organism: uncultured Oscillospiraceae bacterium (assembly GCA_902489335.1). Taxonomy (GTDB): domain Bacteria; phylum Bacillota; class Clostridia; order Oscillospirales; family Acutalibacteraceae; genus JAUNLX01. The sequence goes on from CABTZO010000002.1 coordinate 23,311, forward strand.
AAAATGATTCATTCAATAGCTTTAATGCTCCGTAGCCAATAGTTATCAAGCCAAGATTCATCGATTGCCCATATATAAATAGGAAACGGACGATTGGTAATAGCCCGTATTATTAAATTAATCACCCGTGATTATTAATCCCGGGTGATTTCGTCTCTTTATATATTTATAACAAAAAAACGCCTTTCGGCGTTTTTTAATACTCGTAGTTTCTCGGTCTGCGATTATTGAATCTTCTCTGTGGTTTCTTCTTACGCTGTGAGTCATCTTCAATATCCAAACCCTCAACTTTTATCAGAGCCGCTTTTCTGGATAAATCAATTTTGCCTTCGGGCGTTATGTCGACAACTTTTACGATTATTTCATCTCCGACCGATACAATGTCTTCAACTTTTTCAGTTCTGTTTACATCAAGTTGACTTATGTGACAAAGGCCTTCTTTTCCCGGAGCAATTTCGACAAAGGCTCCGAAATTCATAATCTTTGTAACGATACCCTTGTAAATTGAACCTATTTCAGGATCACTTACAATAGTTTTTATGATTTCAATAGCTCTGTTTGCATCATCAATATCTTCGGATGAAACAAATACTTTGCCGTCTTCCTGTATATCAATTTGGCAATTACATTGTTCACTTATTTTTTGAATGTTTTTGCCCTGTTTGCCGATTACATCTCCGATTTTGTCCGGATCAATAGTGATTGTCAACATCTTGGGAGCATATTTTGAAAGTTCCGCTCTCGGTTCACTGATTACGGGATTCATAACATCATTCAAAATATACATTCTTGCGTTTTTGGTCTTTTCAAAAGCCTCTTTGACAATTTCAGGTGTGAGTCCATGAATCTTAGTATCAATCTGAATTGCCGTAATACCGTTTACTGTTCCGGCAACCTTAAAGTCCATATCTCCATAAAAGTCTTCGAGTCCTTGAATATCCGTCATTGTTAAGAATCTGTCTCCCTCGGTTACAAGTCCGCAAGAAATTCCGGCGACGGCAGTTTTTATCGGAACACCCGCAGCCATCAAAGCAAGAGACGATGCACAAACAGATGCTTGAGATGTGGATCCGTTTGAAGTGAGAACTTCGGATACAAGTCTCATGGCATAGGGGAAGTCTTCAATTTTGGGAATAACAGGTAAAAGTGCTTTTTCGGCTAAAGCTCCGTGACCGATTTCACGACGACCGGGTCCCCTTGAAGGTCTTGTTTCGCCTACTGAGTATGAGGGGAAATTATATTGATGCATATAAGTTTTTTCTGTGTGTTCATCAATTCCGTCAAGAAGCTGTGCATCTCTGACACCACCGAGAGTAACCGTTGTCAAAACTTGAGTTTGACCTCTGGTAAACATTGCGCTTCCATGTGTTCTTGAAAGTAAATCAATCTGAGCATTAAGCGGTCTTATTTCATCGATTTTTCTTCCGTCAACTCTCTTGCCCTCATCAAGCAACCAACGACGAACAATAAACTTTTGAAGTTTATATAAGCAGTCATCGATTTTATCTGCTTCATCTTCAAATTCTTCGTCAAATTTTTCATGAACTGCATCATAAATCGGAAGCATGGCTTCATCACGAACATTTTTGTCGTCGGTATCAAGTGCGCGTTTAACATCTTCAATCGCAAATTCCTTAACGGCATTGAAAAGTTCTTCAGACGGATCGCTTGATTCAAAAGGAAGTTTTTCTTTTCCTATTTCATTTTGAATGGATTTTATAAATTCAACGATTTTTTTGTTTTCTTCATGAGCAAACATTATTCCGTCATACATAACGTCATCGGGAATTTGATTTGCCGCTGCTTCAATCATGGCAATTTTGGAATCAGTTGAAGTAACGGTAACTGTCATCTCGGTTTTTTCTCTGTCTTCAAGTCCGGGATTTATTACATATTTTCCGTCAACATATCCTAAAATTATTGAAGATACAGGTCCTTCCCACGGAATTTCCGAAATCGAAAGTGCAACAGAAACGCCGATTTGTGCGGCTATTTGTGGTTGACAGTCGGGGTCAACTGACATAACCGTTGCGACAACCGAAACATCGTTTCTCATATCTTTCGGGAATAACGGTCTTATTGGTCTGTCTATTACACGAGAGATTAAAATAGAAGAATCCGAAGGTCTTCCCTCTCTTCTTTGAAAAGAACCGGGAATTTTACCGACAGAATAAAGTTTTTCTTCAAAGTCAACTGAAAGTGGGAAAAAATCTATTCCCTCTCTCGGCTTTTCGGACATTGTTGCGGTACACAAAACTTCTGTTTCACCATATCGAACGAGGCAAGCTCCGTTTGCGAGCATTGCCATTTTACCGGTCTCTACCTTTAGAGGTCTTCCGGCAAATTCGGTTTCAAAAACCTTAAAATTTTCAAACATATTTCCTCTTTCCGACCGACCGGTTTAGCAATAAATAAAAAGCTTTTGTATAAAAGCGCTTTATTAACTGCTATACCTGCATGTCGATCTTTGTCTTTATAAATTTAATCGGGCGAAAATTTCGCCCGATTATCTACTATTTTCTGATACCGAGCTTAGCAATAAGTTCTCGATAAGCATTGACATCTTTATTCTGCACATAAGAAAGTAAATTTCTTCTGCGACCAACCATCTTAAGAAGTCCTCTCTTTGAGTGATAATCTTTAGGATTCTTCTTCATATGTTCGTTCAAATCATTGATTCTCTTTGTGAGAACTGCAATTTGAACTTCCGAAGAACCTGTATCACCTTCATGAGTGGCAAATTCTTTGATGATATCTTTCTTTTCTGCTTCTGTCATAATTACACCTCTTTTAATATATTTTCCGTTTTCTCCGCAAGGGTAGGTGAATCTCCCAAAGGGCTTACTCCCAAAACCGAGAAAAGGCTACGCAGGATTATAACATAGTAGATTTATCCTTGCAAGTTTAAAGATTATTTTGTAACTTTGCGGCTTTCAATGTATTTTGCATAAGCATTGAAATTGTCATAGGACCTACCCCGCCGGGAACAGGGGTTATGAAAGAAGCTTTTTTTGAGACCTCGTCAAAATCAACATCTCCACATAGTTTTCCGTCTGAGGTTCTGTTGATACCAACATCAATTACCAAAGCACCGTCTTTTACCATATCGCCTTTAACAAACTTCGGAATGCCGACAGCGGCGATTACAATGTCTGCTTTTTTAATTTTTTCCTCGATGTTCTTTGTTCTTGAGTGGCAAATCGTAACAGTCGCATTTTTATGTAGCATAAGCATTGCCATAGGTTTTCCGACAATATTGCTTCTGCCGATTATCACGCAATCTTTGCCGCTCACATCATAGGAAGTTGATTCTATAAGTCTCATGATTCCCGCAGGTGTGCAAGGCAAAAATTCATAATCTCCTATCATAATCTTTCCGACATTGACAGGATGAAAAGCGTCTACATCTTTAAGCGGGGAAATTGAATCGATTATCTTCTTTTCATCAATATGTTTCGGTAACGGAAGTTGACATAAAATTCCGTTAACTGTCTTGTCTTTATTGAGTTTATCTATGAGTTCAAGAAGTTCTTCCTCCGAAGTTTTTTCATCGAGTGCATATTCCAAAGATTCAAATCCAACATATTCGCAAGCTTTTTTCTTGTTTTTAACATAAATATGTGAGGCGGGATCGTCACCCACAATAATGACTGCAAGTTTTACCGATATTCCCTTGTCTTTGAGCTTCTTTGTTTGAATTTTGATTTCGTCCTTTACTGTCTGTGATACTTCTTTTCCGCTAATCAGTGACATTTAAAACCTTCCTTTTTTTACTGTTTTTTACAAGCAGAACTATAAGAGCTATGAGTCCTGCGACAAAAATAATTCCGGATATGAGCTGTGAAATTCTTATTTTCGTATTTCCTATAAATAGACTGTCCGTTCTGAATCCTTCAACAATCATTCTTTCGAAACCGTACCAAACACAATACATAAGCGCAATTTGTCCGTCAAATTTTTTGAATTTTTTGTAAGCTATATACAGGACAATAACTCCTAAAAGACACCAGATCGATTCATACAAGAATGTAGGATGAACTGGCTTTGTAGGATCTATTTGTATTCCTTTTGCCGTTATTTCCATATAATTTGCGGATAAATATTGATAGGTCTTTTCACTGAACATACCCCAAGGCAAATCTGTGTTAGTTCCGAATGCTTCTTGATTAGTATAATTGCCCCAGCGACCTATGCCCTGTCCGATTAAAAATCCGATACCTGCAATGTCTATTAAAGGCAAAATTGATTTTTTCTTTATCTTCGACAAAATAAAAACTGACAAAACGGCGCCGATTATTCCACCGTATATTGCAAGTCCACCCTCATTTATCATGAAAATTTCTTTTGGATTAGCGGAATAATAATCCAGCTTAAACAGAACAAAAAATAATCTTGCTCCGATTATCGCAAAAATTGTTCCGGTAATAATCGAATCGAAAAAGAAATCTTCATCACCGTTATTCTTTTTAATCAAACGATGGCAAACAATCAATGCCAAAATATACCCGATTGCAATCAGCAAACCGTAAAATTTGATTTCAATCTCGGCGCCGAACAGATTAAAAGTCGCAAAAGTTGAAGGAACAGAAAATCCTCTGTCTATGCCGGTAAAATGCACAATAGTATAATCGCTCATATTTCCTCCGAATTTTTAATTATTGATACACATGAATATTCATCTTTGAATACTTTTTCAAGTCTTTGATTGACATCATCTAAGGTGATGCTTTCCAAAACTTTTGGATAATCAAAGATTTCTTTATTTTCAAAATGACAGGCAATCAGTTCATTTGCAAGATTGGAAGTGTCATTATAGCCTTTAATTATATTACCATAAAGTTTTTTCTTTTGCCTTTCAAACTCGTCATTTGAAATTTTATTTACCTTATATTCTTCAATTTTAGATTTTATTACTTCTATAGTCTTTTCAAAATCGTCACTTTCGCCGGAGAACATCGGAACACTGTAACCGTATCCGTAAAAATATTCGTATGAAAAAGTAGAATTGATAAGTTTTTTATCGATCAACTCTTCATATAGATTGCTTGATTTTGAAACTAAAATATCGAGTAAAAGCTCCATCACAAATTCATCTTTAATACTGACATTTCCGGGATCAATATTCTCTTTATATCCGAGCGCAAACATAGGACGGGAAACCGGCAGTCTTTCTTCAATTCGAGGTTTTACTATATTGTCCGGTTCCTTTGGCAGGACTCTTTCAAACGAAGAACTTTCCCCTTTTTTCAGATATTTGTCGGCAAGAAGCAAAACTTCATCAACATTTACATCTCCGACAACAACTAAAGCCATGTTACAAAGAGAATAATAGTTGTCATAGCATGAATAGAGCATCTTGTCGTCTATTTTTGCTATTGAATCAACCGTTCCTGCAATATCAATTTTGACGGGATGATTATGAAACATTATAGAAAGTAAATTGAATAAGATTTCCCATGAAGGTATATCTTTATACATTTTTATTTCCTGTCCGATAATCCCCTGTTCTTTTTCAACAGTTTGTTTTGTAAAGTAAGGATGCCTTACAAAATCAAGTAAGATTTCCAAAGATTCGTTAAAATTCTCGGTGCAGGAAAAAAGGTAACAGGTTTTATCAAAACTCGTATAAGCATTTGCTGAAGCACCGGTCTTTGCATATCTTTCAAAGGCGTCTAAATCTTCGCTTTCAAAAAGCTTATGTTCCAAAAAATGTGCTGTTCCGTTCGGAATCTCAACTTTTTCTCCGTCTTTATTCAAAAACGCGGTATCAATCGAACCATAATTTGTCCCAAAAATTGCATATTTGGAGGTATAATTCGGCTTTTGCCAAACATATATTGTCAGTCCGCTTTTATGATTGATTTTCAAATATTTCTCTTTAAGAGCTTTATTTTCAACTGTTTTAATATCATTCATTTATTTTCTCCGGTTATTTATTGCCTTGTGATCTTATTTCATATCTCAATGAATATTCAAATTCACTTGCCGCTTTTTGCAAATCTTCTTTTTCTATTTCCTTTGACAAATCAATAAGTTTACCTATTTCAAATCCGGGAATTTGACTTTTCTGCAAAAGCAAACTCTCTATCATTTCCGGAGAATCATAAAAACCTCTAAACATATTGTCAAAAGCAATCTTTGCAAACTCAAGTTCATCGTCGGTTATTTTTCCGCTTTTAAGATTTTCGAATTCTTTTAATATTGATTTCTCGGCAAGTTCTACATTTTTATCTTCAACGCCCGACTGAACAATCAAAGCAAAACGATTAGTAATTACTTGTGATGAACAGTAATAACAGAGTGATTCTTTTTCTCTGACGTTCATAAATAATTTTGAATATGTTCCTCCGCCAAAAATGGCATTCATCAAATTCAATATTACATATTTCTTTGGATCAAATTCATCAAAAAGAGTCTTTGCCCTAAAGCCCATTACAATTTTCGATTGAGTAAGATCAAATTTTTCACAGTCCGATGAAAAGTCCACCGTCTTTCCGTAATAGTCGGAAAGAACAGTGATTTTAGGACTGCGATTTATATTTTTGAAAACTGATTTTATTGTTGTTTCTACGGTTTTTGACTCATCACCAACATAAATAAATTCGATTGCAGATGTTGTAATTAAGTCAAAATAAGCTTTTTTCAAATCTTCTTTTGTGATTTTTTCAATTTCGTCAATACTTCCGTTTACCGAAACACCGTAAGGCTCATCTTTAAACAAAAGTGAAATTCCTTTTTCCAGAGCATATTTTCTTTTGTCATTGAAAATTCCCTCAAGTTCATTTTTCAAAAGCCTTTTTTCTCGTTCTATATCCTCATCGTAAAAATATTCATTTTCATCAAATTTAGGTTCTGTTAAAAGTGTCATCAAAAATGAAGCCACCTCTGCCGAAAGGTCTTCTCCGTTCATGGTGTATGAGTTTGCGATAAAATCTAAGCTAATGCTTAAAATCTGAGTATCTCCGTTTTTGATACAACCTTCGCTTAAACTGACTCCGTAAAGTTCAGCTTTCTTTTGCTCGGCAAGTTTTGCCGTCTTGTATTTATCGGAAGAACTTGAAAGAAGCTTTAAAAGCAGTCTGTTGACCGTTGTCTGTTCCTTTTTCAAAGGAGTATGAATAAAAACAGATAAAATTGAAGTCTTAAATTTATCCGTAAAATAAGTATTCAAATTTACTCCCGATGTGATATTAATTTTTTCTTCTCTATCCATAAAAACCTCGTTTTGTAATTTTTACATTTAGAATTATAACATAAAGCAAGATAATGTTACATTCTCAAATATTAGGCTGAATGTTTATTTTCTTTCAAAGTGAAATTATAAATCTTTATGTTATAATTATTATATTAAATATTTGAGGTGAAAAAATGCTTGATTTTATAATTGAAACATCAGCTCGTCATATTCATTTGACGAAAGAAGATTTTGAAACTTTATTCGGAAAAGGAACTGAATTAACAGTAAAAAAAATGCTCTCACAACCCGGTCAATTTGCAAGTAACGAAAGGGTTATTTTAGAAGGACCAAAAGGAAGAATTGAGAGAGTTATGATTTTAGGACCATTTCGTCCTGAAAGTCAGGTTGAGCTTTCAAAGACTGATCTTAGAACAATCGGAATAGATGCACCGATAAATCTTTCGGGTGATTTGACAAAAGCAGGATCGGTTAAAGTTATAGGACCGGAAGGCGAAATTGAACTTGATAAAAATGTTATTGTTCCTAAAAGACATATTCATATGACTCCAAAAGATGCTGAAGATTTTGATGTTTGTGACGGTGACAGCGTTATGGTAAATGTGCAAACCGATGACAGATCACTTATATTTGACGATTGTATAATAAGAGTAAATGAAAACTTTTCTCTTGCCATGCACATTGATACCGATGAATCAAATGCGGCTAATGTAACAATGGATACAAGGGGAAGCATTGTTGAATATGCGTGATAAAACACCGAGCTTGATTAAATTATTCTTCATTTTTTTCAAAATCGGGCTTTTGACTTTTGGAGGCGGATATGCAATGATTCCCGTCATCAAGCGGGAAGCCGTCGACAAAAACAACCTTATGACAGAGGAAGAAATGTTGAATTTTATTCCGGTCAGTCAATGCACTCCCGGTGTTTTGGCAGTAAATTTATCAACTTTTGTCGGAAAAAAAACACGAGGATTTTTAGGCGCCGTCTTCGCTACTCTCGGTGTTATCACTCCCTCAATAATAGTAATCTCAATCGTTGCCTATTTGTTTTCTAAATTCCGGAACAACAAATATGTAATTCACGCCTTCAACTCAATTCGTGCCGTTGTAAGTGCAACTATATTTACTGCCATTATCTCACTTATAAAAAAAGCAGTGAAAAAGCCTTTGGAAATTGCGATTTGTCTTTTATCTTTTATAATGGTTGCCTTTTTTAAAATAAATCCGATTTTCGTAATAATCGGATCGGGTCTGTTTGGTTTCTTTTTCTTCAGGTTAAAGAAATTAGGAGGAATAAAAGATGAGTAGACTTTTGTTCCTTATGATTAATTATTTTGAAATCGGTCTGATGTCTTTTGGCGGCGGACTTGCGACTCTGCCATTTTTGATGAGATTTATCACAAAAAATCCTTCATATTTAACACAAAAAGAACTTGCAGATATAATTGCAATTTCGGAATCTACACCGGGGCCGCTCGGCGTTAACGCCGCGAGTTTTGTCGGATTTAGAAACTTCGGTGTTATCGGAGCGATTTTAACAACTATATCTTTGATTTTGCCCTCTTTTATAATTGTTTTAATAATTTCAGACATACTAAAAAAATATAACGAGAATAAAGATGTTCAAAATGTATTCAAAGCCCTGAGACCTGCTTCTGTCGGACTTATTGCCGCTGCTGCTTTTTCTGTTTTCTGTCTTGCTGTTTTTTCACATACATGGACTTTTGATTTTAATAAATTATTCGCCGATTTTAATTATAAAAACTTAATTTTATTTTTTGTATCGTTTATTTTAATGAATACAAAGCATCTTAAAAAATTGCATCCAACCGTTTTTATAATAGCAGGCGCAATAATAGGAATTTTGTGGAAAGTTTGAGTCTTATTCTGTTCAGCTTTATTTAAAAATAAATAATTGTATTTACAAAAATCGAAAAAAGTGTTAAATTGAAGACATAATATCCGAAAGGAGAATGTTATGGATAAGAATTTTAAAAATAAAATTATAAAAATCGTTTCTGTTTTAACTGTTCTGTTTATGTTTATTGTTGTAGGTTTCTCTTCCTGCGGAAAAGATTTACCAAAAGAAAAACAAGTTAAACAGACAAGCGTAAAAAAACCGTCAGGTGACGGCAAATGGTTCTGGGTACCTAAAAGAGACGCAAAAACAAATGAAATTAAAAGTGTTCCATTAATGGTTACAGAAGTAAAAAAAGGAAGTAAAGCAGAAAAAATAATCAAAGAAAAAATGGCAACAAGCGCTTTTCAATATAGCGTTGCAGAATCCGGTTTAGAGTGGGTTATTGTTCAATACAATGTGGATTTAAGAAACATTGCACCAACCAGTCAAGGAAAACCGATTTCCGTTACAATAAAAGCACAGAGTAAAAACGGTAAGCCTTTGAAATTCAACGGAAGAGACTATGTTCCACAAATGTTTGATTTATCGGACAAACTTGCATCAGGTGAATCGGGTGTTGGCTTTGTAGCTTTCAAAGCTCCGAAAAAGTCCAAAATTGTGCTTAAGTTCGGTGACGAACAGTCAAATGTTCCATACGGCTTTTGCAAATTATAAATAATAAAATAAATTTTCCCCCTGCCAATCGGCAGGGGGATTTTTTATTATATTACTTTAGATAAAAAATCTTTAAGTCTTTGGGATTCGGGATTATGGAATATCTGTTCGGGTGAGCCCTGTTCCACGATTTTTCCCTGATCCATAAAAAGGACTCTGCTTGCGGTTTGTTCCGCAAATCCCATTTCGTGGGATACTATAAGCATGGTCATTCCGTCTTTGGCAAGGGTTTCCATTACCTGTAAAACTTCTCCGACCATTTCCGGGTCAAGCGCACTTGTCGGTTCGTCAAAAAGCATTACGTCCGGCTTCATACAAAGTGCACGAACAATCGCTATTCTCTGTTTTTGTCCGCCTGAAAGCTTTGAAGGATATTCATCTGCTCTGTCTTCGAGTCCGACTTTTTTCAAAAGAGACATTGCAAGTTCTTTTGCATCTTTTTCCTTTAATTTAAGGACTTTCATCGGCGCCAAAATCATATTCTCGATAACTGTTTTGTGTGGGAAAAGATTAAACTGTTGAAATACCATTCCTATTTTTTGTCTTGTAAGATTTATATTGTTTTTCTTATCGTTGACTTTTTTTCCCTCAAAATAAATCTCACCCTCGGACGGTGTTTCAAGTAGTGTTATAGAACGCAAAAGTGTTGATTTTCCGGAACCTGACGGTCCGATAATTGAAATAACTTCACCTTTTTTTACTTCAAGGTTAACTCCGTCCAAAGCATGTAATTTGTCATATTTTTTCTTTAGATCTTTTATGACAATTATGTTCTCGTTATTATCTGTCACTTGCACGAAGTCTCCTTTCTATTACTGACGTAAATTTTGTCATTCCTAAAACTAAAACCAAGTAAATGAGTGCGACCGCAATCAATGGCATAAATGCCGAGAATGTTCTTCCCAAAATTATATATCCGCCTTTTGTCAAATCTTGAATTGCAATATAACCGGCAATTGAAGTTTCCTTCAAAAGTGCAATTATTTCATTCAAAAGTGCGGGAAGAATATTTTTAAAAGCTTGAGGTAAAATAACATTAATCATTGTTTGACCGTATGTCATTCCGAGACTGCGAGAAGCCTCAAATTGTCCGCTGTCAATCGACATGATTCCGGAACGAACGATTTCAGCTACATAGGCTCCCGAGTTTATTCCAAAAGCTACAATAGCAACAACAACAGAATTTAATTGAAGCGGTGCCAGAATAACAAAATAAATTATTAAAAGTTGAACCAGCATCGGCGTTCCACGAGTGATTGTCAAATAGAACTTACAAATTGCATTTAAAACTTTTAATTTACCTGTTTTATCGTATGAAGTCCTAATCGCCGCAACCAAAAATCCTATTATTACTCCGATAACTGCGGCACCTAAGGTTATCGCTAAAGTAACCCAAAGACCGTCAAAGAGATATCTCCAACGGTCATCGTCTATGAAATTAAGATAAAATATGTCTTTTAAATTCATAATTATTATTTGATATATTTGTCAACAATCTTTTTGAGCGTTCCGTCGTCCTTAAGCTCTTTTAAAGCCTTGTTGATTTCTTCCTGTAATTTTGGATTCTTCTTTGCAATTGCAATTGCATAATTTTCTTCTGCATATGCAGTTTTCAAAATCTTTGTTCCGGGATTTGCTTTTACAAAGTTTTTAGCCGGTTCTTCATCGATAATAACAGCCTGAATCTGTCCGTTTTTAAGAGCTGAAACAGCGTCAGAACCTTTGTTGAATCTCTTTACATTTTTCTCGCCGTAATCATCGGTAGCATAAATGTCACCGGTTGTAGATTCCTGAACACCGATTAATTTGCCTTTTAATCCTTCTTTATCTGTTATTGGTGAATTTTCCATAACAATAATAGACTGAACTCCACGAGCGTATGGAGTTGAGAAAAGAGCAGATTTCTGTCTGTCCGGAGTTACTGTCATCCCTGCGGCAACAATGTCAATCTGGTTTGCTTCCAAAGCAGTAATTAAGGTTGCAAACTCCATATCCTTGATTTCAAGTTTAAGACCCAATTTGTCTGCAACAGCTTTTGCAATTTCTGCATCTATTCCGACAATTTGTCCACCCTCGTGAAATTCGTAAGGTGGGAATGTTGCATTTGTACCCATTGTGAGCACACCGTTTTTTACTGTTTTAACGGTCTGTGCTTTTTCTTGCTTTTTATCGTCTTTTTTATTGCATGCGGCAAAAGCAAAAACAAAAGTTAAAGCAAGTATAGCCGATAAAATTTTAACTAACTTCTTCATAATAATACCTCCATAGGTTTTACATTGAATAAATTATATATGTTTATGCAAAAAAGTCAAGTATTTTTTATAATTTTCAAATTTTATTCAGTATAAGTAGAATTATTTGAATATTTATACATAAAATTTTGGTAAAATGTATAAATTGGCACCCGGGATTAATAATCCCGGGCTACCGGGGTGTGATGAACCTAGGGTTTATAACCCCAGGCTCCCAGGATGGTGCGGAGCGTCGCGCCCCATACCGTAGCGGGCGATTATCATCAGTCCGAATATTAAAGCCAACCGTAGTGGGCGATTATCAATCGCCCGAACTGCCCCTTGATTTGCTTTAATTATTCTTCGTTTTATTATATAATATACTAACTTGAAAGGAGATATTATGATTTACAATAATCCTGTTGATTTGGTCGGAAATACTCCGATGATTAAATTAAACGATTTCGACGGAAATTCTTTTGATGATATAAATATTTATCTAAAACTGGAGATGTTCAATCCATCCGGAAGCATTAAAGACAGAATTGCACTTAATATGATAAATAAAGCAAGAGATGAGGGAAAAATAAATTCAGAAACAACTGTTATTGCTCCCACAAGTGGAAATACCGGAATCGGACTTGCCTTTGTTTGTGCAGCTCAGGGTCTTAAACTTATTATCTGCATGCCTGAAACAATGAGCCTGGAAAGACAGAAAATTTTGAGAGCTTATGGAGCAGAACTTGTTTTGACAGACGGAAGCAAAGGAATGCAAGGTTCCGTTGAGAGAGCAAAAGAATTATCTGTTGTAACAGAAAACTCATATCTTGCCGAACAATTTACAGATAAAGCAAATGTTCAGGCACATTTTGAACATACTGCTCAAGAAATAATAAAGGACTTAGGCGGTAATGTCGATGCATTTGTCGCAGGAATCGGCTCTTCGGGAACCATTACGGGTGTAGGTCGCGCACTCAAACAATTGAATCCCGATATCAAACTTTATGGTGTCGAGCCCGCAGAATCCGGAATTTTAGTTGGCGAAGAAGCTTCACCGCATGGAATCGAAGGAATAGGCGCAAACTTCGTTCCTCCGCTTTATGACAAGGCTCTCGTTGACAAGATCCTTCATGTACCGACAAAAGACGCAATTCATACTGCCCATGCTTTAATTCAGGAAAAGGGCCTTTTTGTCGGAATTTCATCCGGTGCAAATGTAAATGCTTGTATTCAGCTGGCTTCAAAAGATTATAATGTTCAAAACATTGTAACCGTTTTACCCGATTCGGCAGACAGATATTTTTCGACAAATTTATTCAACTATAAATGAAGAGAATAGAATACATAATTAAAGACAAAAAAATTAAAACTGCAAAAAAGTGTTTGATTTTTTCAGACACTCATAATATCTTAGCGAAAAAATTAGCTAAAACTATCGAAAATGAAAGTTTTGACATTATTTTTATACTGGGAGATATTGTTGATCGTCACAAAAAAACAACCGAGAACGCATTTCCCCTTTTAGAAAAATGTGCAAAAAAAGCGCCCACTTTTTTTGTTTTGGGAAATCACGAAAAAGAACTGCACTTTGAGAACAGAGAAAAAATAGAAGCAACGGGTGCAAAATTTCTCTGCCTTGAGTTTGCTGACTTTGATGAATTGGTTATCGGCGGACAGGCAGGTAAAACAGATTTTAAGTGGCTTTCTGATTTTGAAAAAAAAGAAGGATATAAAATCCTTCTTTCACATCATCCTGAATTATATCCGATTGAGCAAAAATATGATATTGACTTAATTTTATCAGGGCATTCTCATGGAGGTCAATGGAGGTTTTTCGATCATGCTGTTTATTCTCCCGACCAAGGTCTGTTTCCAAAATATACTCACGGTAAGTACGAAAATATGATTGTAACTTCCGGTGCTTCCAATCCGAGAAAAGTTCCCAGAATAAATAACCCCATTGAGTTTATAGTTTTGTATCTGCAACCTGAAAATCAGTCTTTATAAACCCTCGGTATTCTCTTATTCAAAAGACAAATAGTCTCATAATTGAATCTACCGGATTTATCTCCTATTTCATCAAAAGTTATTTCCTCACTCTTGTCTTTTCCGACAAGGGTGATTTTATCTCCTACTTTAACATCTTCTATATTTGTAACATCTACCATCATCTGGTCCATGCAAATTCTGCCTATAATCGGGCAACGTTTTCCACGAATCAAAACTTCACCTTTATTTGAAAGACTCCTGGGATATCCGTCTGCATATCCAACCGGAACAGTCGCAATCTTTGTAGGTTTATCAGTGATATATGTCGCACCGTAACTGACTGTGCATCCGGCGTCTAAGGTTTTCAAAAATATAATATGAGAATAAAGTGACATAATTGGTTGTAAATCCATGCATTTTGAAATTTCTTTTGACGGTGAAAGACCGTATAGCATAATTCCGGCCCTCACCATATTATAATCATCGGGCAAATCCATGCTCATTGTCGCAGCGGAATTAAAACTATGAACATATTTAGGATTAAATCCCATTTTTTTCATTTTTTCTAATACAAAGTTAAATTTATTTTCTTGATTAATTGTAAAACTTTTGTCAGTTTCATCAGCTTTTGAAAGATGTGTCATCAATCCGTTAACATCTAAATTAGAAAGTTTTAGGACTTCATTTATTTCCGACAATGAATTATCATCTGTCTGAAATCCGATTCTTCCCATTCCCGTATCAATTTTTATGTGAACTTCTACAATTTTATTTTGTTCTTTTGCAAGCTCGTTTAATTTATTTGCATATTCTAAGCTGCCTACTGTAAATACAAAATTATTAGCTATTGCTTTTTTTATGTTATCATCAAAAACATGATTTAAAATTATTATGGGTTTTTTTATTTCATTTTCAATAAGCTCCATACCCTCTTCAATTGTTGCTACCGCAAAAAATGAAACTCTGTTTTCAATATGATTTGCAATCTCCACTGCTCCATGACCGTAACCGTTGGCTTTAACGACTGCAGTAATTTCTTTGTTTTTAATCTTTTCACTTAAAATATTCAAATTATGATCTAACGCCGAAAAGGAAACTTCGGCATAAACACGCATAGGTAGCATCTATTTCTCCTAATATAAAGATTCTTTCAAAAAGGGCCAATAAGCAAAAGTCGAAGTAATTAAAATTGCGCCTAATACTATACACAAGACTATTGCAAATAATACAGAAAACGGCATTTTTATTGTTTTCTTTCCAAATTTCGCGGAAAAATTAAGCGCCTTTTCGTGAGGGCATTGTTGTTCCGACGTGCATTCAAGGCATGATATACACTGAACATCCCTCGTTTGTGGCTCTTTCCCGGGATATAACTTCATCGGACATGCTTCATTACATTTATTGCAACCACTGCATTTGTCAGAATTCCTTCTGATTGTAAAAATTCTGATTAAATTTGAATAACCCACCAAAGCGCCATATGGGCAAAGATATCTGCAATATGGTCTTTTTATGAAAAGTGACAAAACAGTTGTTATAAAAAGAATTATTAGTCCGGCCGTTTCAAATTTACCGACAAAAATATTATACATAGCTTTTGCGGGATCAAACTTTCCGATATCCGTTATTTTAAAAATCAAAGCCGACAGGACTATAAAAAGTGAAATCATTCTAAGAAATCTCAAACTCTTATCTAATTTTGGTTTAATGAAATTATCGTATTTATCTTTGAATAGTTTTTGTCCTAACCTGCTTAACAAATCTTGAAAGCTACCCAGCGGACAAACCCAACCACAGAGCACCGGGCCAAAGAAAATGCTTAAAATACATACAGTGCTCATTATAATCAAAGATGGGAGCAAAAATTCTCGAGTGAAAACTTCTTTTGTAATAAAAGTATAAAAATATTCCACACCTTGAATCGGGCTTATTGTATTAATAGCGTATTCATTCAAAAGCGGAATTAAATTTTTACCTAATGAAAGCTCTCTGTCAATATATATGTAATTTATAAGTATGAAAAAAAAGATTTGAACCAAAGCTCTATGATGTTTTCTCTTCAAATTATCCACCCTTTTATCTGACTAATTAACGGGGAAATTATATCATAATAAATATTTATTATAAACATCTCAAAAATATAATCTAATTAATATATTATCATCAATATATTATTTTGATTAAAACAAAGATAGAATAAACATAAAAAGAGCCGTCTTTTGGACGGCTCTTAAATATTTAGATTAGTCGTTCTTTTTTCTGAGAGATCCTACCATTGCAGTACCTGAAGTTAAAGATATGATTGCTGAAATGATTATTGAAGTTCCCATGATGCTTGTTTTAGGAGCTTCGCCGAGAGGTGTGCTTAAATCTTTGATTTCTTCCTTGGGAGCCGGAGCTTCAGGAGTTTTGTCATCAGGAATATTTTCTTCGGGCTTGTCAGGTGTTTCCGGTGGAACTACTTCATTATCATCTTCATCAAAAAATCCAAATTCGATGATAGCATTTTGATATCCGAAAGGAACAATTGTCTGACCGTTTCTTGAAGTCATCTGAACATCAGTCTTTAAGAAGTTCTTATTGAAGAACGGAAGACCTGTAATGTCTTGAGTGAATTCAATTTGAATTCTGTATTCTGTGGGAAGACCTGCAGTATTTTCAAAATTCGGATTTGCTTTTTCACCTAATTTTTGAGATTTATCCCAGAGATCCATAAAGTCTTCCAATACATATTGACCGTCTTTCTTGATTTCTTTTGTGATGTCTTTCTTGCTGTCTTTACGGCCGCCTCTGTCTCCGAAGAGTGTTACTTTAGAGATGTAAGGAGAGAGTTCTTTCGGTATTGATATATGCATGTCAAGAGGTCTGTTTTTCTTTTGAACACCGGCAAGGTATCCTACTTTCGGAATAAATTGTCCGTCCATAAGGAGCGTCGGATTTGTGGTTTTATAATCCGCTTCAAGAATATGATCTCCTGTATGCTTTTTCAACTCTTTTATATATTCATCATCAATTCCGTTGGGGAAATATGTAACTTTCATACCACTGGCTTTGAGCCATTTAGAATCATTGTATTTCGGATTAGCCTGCATGGGAGTTGCAAGAGGAATATATGTTGAAGATTCTGTTTCTGAGAAAACTGCTCCTTCTTTGTATTCAAACTTGTTGAATACTTTCTTTTCTTTAGTATTTACAACCTGTGCTTTAACGGCATAATCTTGTGAAGCAAGCTCAGCATAAGGTTTGTCAAGTTCTACGCTGATGTCAACATTTTGCTTAACACCGATGAGACCTGTGAAGAAGAAACCTTTTTCAGTTTTGTCTGTTTCTTTTGCATAAGGAGAAACCTTAACTTTCCAAGTTCTGTCATCTTTCTTCGTGAATACGTGCTGGTCATTATAAGCTTCCGCAGAAGAAGAAGATTTAATGTTCTTGATGTGAGGAGCAATCTTCTTATCGAAGATAAGTTCATATTCAGCGTCTGACCATTGAACTGTGTTATTTAATTCAAACCAAATAAGCTGTTTAAGTTCAACATAGTTAGCATTTGCAGAAACAAAATCAAGATCGCAATACTTAACTGTTGGATTTCCTGCCGGACCTTTTGCAGTAATTTTATTTTGATTTACTGCGAATGCTGTCATCATTACTGCGAAAATGGTTGATACTGTGAATACAATAGCCATTACGATAGTAAAGAGACGAGTTTTTCTGACTGTTTTCATTATTAAAACCTGCCTTTCATTTTACAAAAGCAATGTGTAGCATGTCCAAATGTTTTGCCCCTACAGATTACTTCTCTATGAATGACAATATACCACTCTTTTCTTAAAATTAATTGACTTTTTTTGTATAATATATAAACTTTTTATTAATAACTTCTTGATAATAATTATCAAATATCCCCGTATAACCGTTTATACATATAATATGCTTGTAAAAATTTTTTAACAATTTAAAATGTTAAAGAAATTTAATTTCCAAATGAACATGTGTTTAAAAATTTATTTGATTTTCTAGTAAAAAGCATTAATATTTTAATTTATATTTATTGTTTTTATAGATAAATTAAATTTATTTAAATAATGTTTTACTTATTATTGTCTTTGTATTATAATGCCTTTATAAATTAATCATATTTTGTTTTTATAAAGGATAAAAAATGAAAAAAAGAAGTCGTTTTATCTTTATTTTTTTGTGGGTTTTACTGCTTTGTCTTGTATTAATCGCCGTTTTTATGACAGACGGAAAGACAAGCGGTGAGTCAGTAAAAGCAGTAATGAATGATGCTGTATTACACGAAGAAAACAAAATAGACTTATTTGGAATAAAAGCAGTCAATCCCGCTTTTATTTCAGCGATGACAGTATCCGGATTTTTACTTTTATTTTCAGCTTTGATTCGTGTTTTTGTGATCTCACGATTCAAAATTGTTCCCGGCAAATTTCAAATTATATTGGAAGAACTCGTCAGTTATTTTGATAATTTGGCAAAGACCAACAGTCCGAGCCGAAATGGTTTCTTAGGTGCCTATGTTTTTGCAGCGGGCGTCTATATTTTTTTTGGAACTATATTTGAGCTGTTTGGTTTTCAAGCAGTAACCATTAAGAATATATCAATTTCTCTGCCGGCTCCGTTATCAGATATAAATGCCGCCATTGCTATGGGCTTCCTTTCCTATCTTGTCATTATGTCCGGAGGAATTGCCGGAAACGGAGTAAAAGGAATAGGACTAACATTAAAGGACTTTTCCTTGCCTTTTTCAATGAGTTTTCGTCTGTTCGGTGCTCTGCTGAGCGGTTTACTTGTCAACGAGCTTGTATACTATTATATAAATTTAAGTTTTATTTTGCCTGTTGCAGTCGGTCTTATGTTCACATTACTTCATGCTCTTATTCAGGCATACGTTCTCACCGTTCTGACTGCCTTATTTTATGGAGAAGTTACAAAAAAATCTAATAAAAAGAAATTACAATTCAGGAGGAAATTAAAATGAAAGTAAAAGCAAAAAAAATTGTTGTTCTGGCGATTATTATATCGGTTATATGCACATTTTGCTCTATTAATGTATTTGCAAAATCAGATAATACCGATCCTGCAACAACCTCTAAAACAGAAGTTGAAAAAAAAGAGGATAATCTTAAGGGAAAAAAGGCAATTGCGGCAGCAATTTGTGTAGGTATTGCTTCTTCTTCAGCGGCAATCGGCATGGGTCTTGCAGTTGCAAAGTCATCCGAAGGCATTTCTCGTCAACCTGAAGCTGCCGGAAGTATCAGAACAGGTTTAATGCTTGGACTTGTTTTTATTGAAACAGCAATAATTTATTCATTGGTTACGGCAATTTTGATTATATTCGTCCTTTAAGGAGGGCTTTTTATGGGCTTACCGTTAAATATAGATTGGCAACAGATTCTCCTGCACATTTTTAATTTTTTAATTCTTGTGGGCGGGCTTTATTTGTTGCTTTATAAGCCGGTAAAAAATTTCATGGAAAACAGAAAAAAATATTTTTCGGAAATGGATGAAAAAGCAAAAGCCGAAAAAGATTCTGCAGAACTTGAAAAACAAAAATATTTAAATAAATTAAAAAATGCGGAATCTGAAATAGAAAAAATGAAAATGGATTCTATGCAATCGGCTAAAAAAATTGCCGATGAATATATAGAAGACGCAAAACTTGAAAGAGATCAGATAATATCGAACGCAAAAACACAGGCAGAAACAGAAAAAGAAAAGATTTTCAGAAAAGCAAATTCCGAAATAGAAGTAATGGTTTCAGAAGCAGTTGATAAAATGCTTGTAAAAGAAGGAACAGATCCTCTCGATGAATTTCTGGACAGAGCTGAAAAGGAGGATAAGACTTGACGGAAAACCAAATAAAAAAGATTGAAATCTGCGCTTATCTTCGCAGTGCAAAAGAGCCGACTCAAGAACAAAAAGAGAGGCTTTGTCGATATCTTGAAAAAAAATACAATAAAAAAGTCAGTGTTTTATGGAAAGAAGACAAAAGCATAAAAGACGGATTCAGAATTGAAGTCGGATCTTCTATTTATAAATGGACTCTTGATGAAATATATGACTGGAGTAACGAGGGCAAGACAAGACAACTAAAAGAAAAAGTCAAAGAAAATCTTTCGGTCTCAAAAGATGTAATGTCTCTTGTCAGGCAAACAATAAATGAATTTGAAGCTAAACCACATTCTGATGAAATCGGAACTGTTTTAACTGTCGGAGACGGAATTGCAACTCTTGTCGGACTTGAAAACGCACAGTATGGTGAAATTTTGCTGTTTGAATGCGGAATAAAAGGTATGATTCTCGATTTACAGCCGGATACTATCGGATGTGTAATTTTTGGCGATGAAAGTGATATTGCTCAAGGTAGCGTCGTTTACCGAACAAAAAAAACTGCCGGTATTCCGGTTGGTGACGGTTATTTAGGTAGAATTACAGATGCTTTGGGAAATCCGATTGACGGCAAAGGAGAAATTATAGCAGAAGATTATTATCCGATTGAAAATGCTGCTCCGACCATTATTGAACGACAAAGTGTAAATAAGCCTTTGGAGACGGGAATATTATCTATTGATTCAATGTTTCCGATCGGCAGAGGTCAGCGTGAACTTATAATCGGAGATCGTCAGACCGGAAAAACGGCAATTGCACTCGACACAATACTAAATCAAAAAGGTAAAAATACAATTTGTATCTATGTTGCAATCGGACAAAAAGCATCGTCTGTCGCACAGTTTACCGAAATTCTCAAAAGAAATGATGCTCTTGGCTACTGTATAGTTGTCGCCGCAACCGCAAGTGATTCTGCGACCTTACAATATATCGCTCCATATGCGGGTTGTTCTATAGGTGAATATTTTATGCATAAAGGAAAAGATGTCCTTATTGTATATGATGATCTTTCAAAACACGCAATTGCATACAGAACATTGAGTTTGCTTTTGGAACGTTCCCCAGGGCGTGAAGCATATCCCGGTGATGTGTTTTATCTTCATTCAAGATTACTCGAACGTTCCGCTCGATTATCCGACAAGCTTTCAGGCGGAAGTATGACGGCTCTTCCTATAGTTGAAACTCAAGCCGGAGATGTATCGGCTTATATACCGACCAATATCATTTCAATTACAGACGGACAAATTTTCCTTGAAAGTGATTTATTTAATTCAGGTCAAAGACCTGCGGTTAATGTCGGACTTTCAGTTTCCCGTGTCGGCGGGGCTGCTCAGACAAAGGCGATGAAAAAAGCTTGCGGAAGTCTTAGAATTGATCTTGCACAATATCGCGAAATGGAAGTTTTCATGCAATTTTCAAGCGATTTAGATGATGTTACAAAAAGAAGACTACAATATGGTCAGGGACTTATGAAACTTCTCTGTCAAGATCAGTTTCATCCATACAGTCAGCATGAACAGGTAATCATATTAACTTGTGCGCTTTCACATCTTTTCACTGATTATGATATAAATAATCTTCCTGTTCTTGTTAAAGATATGCTTGAAAAAGCAGAAGAACAAATACCTGAAATCTGTGAAAAAATTGATCGAACAGGTAAAACAGACGATCAAGATATTGACAAAATAATTAATTTTGCAAAAACGTTTATAAGCAAGAATTAAAACAAAGGCGTTAAATATGAGTAATGCTAAAGAACTCAAAAATCACATAAAAAGCGTCAGTGACACAAAAAAAATCACAAACGCAATGTATTTAATCGCGTCTGTCAAAATGCGAAAAGCCAAATCGGATCTTGACAAGACCAGGCCTTATTTTAATGCTGTAAAGAATGAAATAAAACGCATTTTTAGAACGGTTAAAGATGTCAACAGTCGGTATTTTTATCCAATCGACGGCGAAAAAAAATCGTCAAATAAGACTTATGCTTGCCTTGTTATCACTGCCGATAAAGGGCTTGCGGGAAAATATAATAAAAATGTCCTTAAAGAGGCTGAAAAAATGTATTTGGAAAATCCGAACACAAAGTTTTTTGTGGTCGGAAAGTTTGGCAGACAATATTTTTACAGACATGATATACCGATTGAAAAAAGTTTTTTATATACCGCACAGAATCCTACGATGCACAGAGCAAGAGAAATAAGTGAAATTTTACTGGAACTTTTTGATAAAAATGAAGTTCAAAAGATTTACATTATATATACCGATATGAAAAATGCGATGACTGAAGATGCTAAGACCGAACGCCTTTTACCATTTCACCAAAAGAAATTTATTTCGGAAAAAAAAGAAGAATCTTCAGATATAGAATTTGAATTTTTACCGGACATTGAGGAAGTTTTGGATAATATTATTCCGAGCTACATTTCAGGATATATATACAGTGCACTTGTAGACAGTTTTTGTAGTGAACAAAACGCAAGAATGACAGCGATGAATTCAGCCGGTAAAAATGCAGAAAAAAAACTTATTGAACTTTCAGCAGAATATAACCGACAAAGACAAGCCGCTGTTACACAAGAAATTATTGAAATATCATCAGGCGCAAAAGCCCAAAGAAATAAAGTCAAAAAAGAAAACACACGGGAGGAATTATATCTGTGAGTAAAATGTACGGAAAAATTACAGCTATATCGGGACCGGTTATAGACTGTGAATTCGACGGAGACGTTCTTCCGAAAATAAAAGATGCCATAAGCGTTACAGTAAACGATGAAAATCGTGTTATGGAAGTAGTATCGCATCTTGGTCATGGAAAAGTCCGTTGTATTCTTTTGGGTGCCAGTGAACATCTTTCACGCGGAATGCAAGTTGTATCGGACGGTAAAGGAATTACTGTTCCGGTCGGTGAAAATGTTCTTGGAAGAATGTTTAATGTTTTGGGCGAACCTATTGATGACGGCGAGCCTATTTCACCCGATGCCGAAAGAAATGAAATTCATCGAAAAGCACCGAGTTTTGAGGAACTTCGTCCCGCAACAGAAATACTGGAAACGGGAATTAAAGTTATAGATCTTTTAGAACCATATCCAAAAGGCGGTAAAATCGGGCTTTTTGGCGGTGCCGGTGTCGGTAAAACCGTCTTGATACAAGAACTTATTCATAATGTTGCAATGAAACATGGCGGATACTCGGTATTTACCGGAGTCGGTGAAAGAAGTCGTGAAGGTAACGATCTATGGAATGAAATGCGTGAAAGCGGTGTTTTTGATAAAACGGCACTTGTGTTCGGTCAAATGAACGAGTCTCCGGGAGTTCGTATGCGAGTTGCCCTGTCAGGACTCACAATGGCTGAATATTTTCGTGATTCGCTTTCCAAGGATGTTCTTCTTTTTATCGACAATATTTTTAGATTTGTTCAGGCAGGAAGTGAAGTGTCAGGACGAACGCTCGCAGCTAAAGAATAAAGCGAAGGCGTTAG
>CABTZO010000003.1 GCA_902489335.1 uncultured Oscillospiraceae bacterium
ATCTGTCATGAAGTCTAAGCGGTGCAACCGTTGCTCCGTCTAAAAGAAAAAATTCTACCGGTATTAAATGATAATTATAAATATGCATGGCAACCATTGAGCCTAAGCTCAAGCCAACTGCCGCTTTTACTTTCTTTATGCCTATTCTTTCCAAATAATCACAAAGATCACAGGCCTCTTTATATGTTGATACAAAATCACCGGTATTTGCGTGACCACTGAAAGTCGGTATAACCACAAAATAATTTGTCAGCTTGGATAAATGACGCTCAAAGCATTCCCCACTTAGAAACATGGGATGCAAAAGCAATATACAGTCGTTATTTTTATTTCCAAAAGTTTCTATCTTCATTTTTACCCTCGCTTGATTTTATCATATTCTTACAGATTTTGTCATCACGTTTTGTTAATCGTGTATAATCTTGTCGTTTTTCCCTTAAAATGATAGAATTAAGCAAAAGGATGTGGACAAATTGCCAAAAAGAGAAAACTTTATAAGTTGGGACGAATATTTCATGGGAATTGCTCAGTTGTCGGCACTTAGAAGCAAAGACCCAAACACACAGGTCGGTGCCTGTATCGTAAGTCCCGAAAAAAAGATTATGTCTATGGGTTATAACGGTTTCCCTCGTGGTTGCAGTGATGATGAATTTCCTTGGGAAAGACAGGGTGCAGCATTGGAAACAAAGTATCCCTTTGTTTGTCACGCTGAGCTAAACGCAATTTTAAACGCACACGGAAGAAATTTGGAAGGCTCTACAATATATGTTGCGTTGTTCCCCTGTAATGAATGTGCCAAAGCAATTATTCAAGCGGGAATAAAAAAAGTTGTCTTTCTTTCAGACAAGTATGACGGTGACGATATGAATAAAGCGTCAAAAAAAATGTTCAAGTCTGCCGGTGTTGAATATCTGCCGTTTGTTCCAAAAAATGAAGAAATCATTCTAAATTTGGATCCTGATAAAATTTAAATTTTTAAATTATTATTCCTGAAAAAAGTAGGTTCCCGTCAAAATCACAGAAAACAACTGTCTGCCCTTTTGATGAAATTCTTGTCTGTTCAAGATATTCTGCTTCTATAATGTCGTCTTTTAAGGCGACTTTTACTTTTTCTCCCTTTGACTGGCTTCGATTATACATCATACACAAAAGTCCTTCGGATATTTTATCAACACCGAGAAAATTTATATCTTTTGCATATAACTTTTCCGTATAAAGATCTTTTTCGGTAACCAAAACAATCTCATCGGTTTCAGGTTTTATTTGTCCGACAAAAAGAGGTTCTTTGTAAGATATACCCAAGCCTTTTCTTTGTCCGACCGTATAATTTATGATACCTCTGTGTTCACCTAAGATTTTTCCGTTAATATCAACAAATTTACCACGCGGAGATGAAATATTGTTATCTTTAAAATATGTTTGATAGTTTTCTTCTATAAAGCAAATTTCAAGGCTGTCTTTTTTCTTTGCCTCTTTTAAATGTCTTTCATCTGCAAGTTTTCGAACAGTTGATTTTTCCATATCACCAAGTGGGAAATAAGCGTTTCTTATTTGATTTTGTGACAGACGCGACAAAAAATAACTTTGGTCTTGTCTGTGATTTGTTTTTTGAAAAGTGAACCTATCTCCCATTTTCACTTTTTTTACATAATGTCCGGTTGCCAAACAGTCGAAGTGATTGTTTAAGGCATAGTCCAAAAGCATTCCAAACTTTATTTCTTTGTTGCAAACAATACAAGGATTGGGCGTTTTGCCGGAAAGATATTCTTTTGCAAAATAATCTTGAACTTTTATCTTAAATTCATCTCGCAAATCCAGAATATCCAGCTTGATTCCAAGTTCCTCACAAGCAAGAACCGCATCTTTTGGATCGGAACTATCAAACAATTTCAAAAAAACGCCTTGAACATTAAACCCTTTACTTAGTAAAAGGCTTCCGGTATAGGTGCTGTCAACGCCGCCGGAAATTGCAAGACATATGTTTTTCATTGTTTTATCCGTCAAATTCATACCTAAAATATTAAAAGATTAGTTTTTAAATATCAAGTTATCTTTAAATCAATAATCTATTTTCACTGTTAAAAGGCGAGATTTTTCGTCATTTTGCTATAAGATCTCATTTTAATAATCGCATATTGTATCATAGTTATAATTGCAAAGCAAGATATTTTTCGTTATAATAAATATGTATCTATTTAGGAGGATGTTATGTCAATTGATTTACACTGCCACACAAGATTATCAGACGGGTCTTTAGGAATTGAAGATCTTATTATTCTTGCCGCAAAGAGTGGCATTAAAACTCTTGCCATAACCGACCATGATTGTATAGCCGGTAATGTTCGCGCGAAAATAATCGGAGAACGCCACGGAGTTAAAATAATACACGGTGTTGAATTCTCGGCCTACGATGATATCAACAATAAAAAAGTGCACATTCTCTGCTACTTGGCTGAAAAACCGGACCGACTTGAGGGTCTCTGCAAAAAGAATTCACTTGCAAGAAGAAAAGCAGGACAAATTATGGTTATTAAAACTTGCAGGAGTTTCCCCATAAATCCGGAATTCATAACTAAATGTGCATCCGGCAGCACAAATATATATAAGCAACATATTATGCACGCTTTGATGGAATGTGGTTATACAAATTCTATTTTCGGCAATTTATTCAAGAAACTTTTTGTTGAAGAAGGACCGGATAATATAAACTCTACTCCAAAATATCCAAATCCCATTGAAATTATCGAACAAATTCATGAAGCCGGCGGTGTTGCGGTTTTGGCTCATCCGGGTTTCTATGATAATTTTGATATTCTTGACTCATTGATTGAAAACGGGCTTGACGGTGTTGAAGTTTGGCATCCGAAAAACAGTGAAGAGCAAATAGAAAAACTTATTAAAATTGCTGATGAAAACGATCTTTTAAAAACGGGCGGCAGTGATTTCCACGGAATGTATAATGCCGATCCGATAAAACTCGGCTGTTGCAACGTTCCCGAAGAAGATTTACAGGCACTTTTAGAATATAAAACAAAGATCAAAAAACATACAAAAAAACTTAAATAAGGTGAATAATATGAGCCCTGAAAACGACAGAGATATGAAGATTTTCGGCAAGGAAAAAAAGTCTTCTGATTTTGACGTTCTAAAAATTGTCAATGCTCTCGATAAACAGAGAGAGAACAGCAATGTTGCAAAAGCCAAAGATCTCGGACGTGAACTTGCAAAAAATTGTTTTACAAAAGAATTTTTAAGCTCTATTAATTTTAAGTACGAGGATGACAGTAAGGCCTCCATTCAGGTTCTGTCTCTCGTCTTTTTTGCGGTAAAAGCGTCAATGAATTTGTTTTTTCCTTCCCCGGTTCTGTTTCCCATTTGTGAAGACGCGTTCTATGAAAAACTTAGAGATAAAAAACCTGAGTTTTATAGTGAAATGATTAAAAACCCCGCTCTTTCTTTTTACTATTTAAGTTTAAGAAAGACAACGGATAAGGTTGATATGGAAATCGCAGAAGATTTTGCGAAGTTTTGTGACAAACAGGGAGACGAAGGTTATATATCGGAAGGAAAAAGAATATACAATTATATTTTGGACTATGTTTCAAAACTCATAATCGAAAAAAATTTTAATGCTTGAAGGAGATAATAATGAAATATTCTCGTGAACTGGAAGAAATGAGTAAGGTCTCACAGTGTCCGTGCCATGGACCCGCTGAGATTCCTGAAGAGGGACAATGGGTTAAATCGAAAGAAATTACGGATATATCCGGTTTTTCACACGGTATCGGTTGGTGTGCACCACATCAAGGAGCCTGCAAACTTACATTAAATGTAAAAAACGGTATTGTTGAAGAAGCCCTTGTTGAAACAATCGGTTGTAGCGGAATGACACATTCTGCGGCTATGGCTTCAGAAATTTTACCGGGAAGGACACTTTTAGAATGTCTTAATACCGACCTTGTTTGTGACGCAATAAACGTTGCTATGAAAAATCTTTTCATTCAACTTGTTTATGGTCGTTCTCAATCAGCTTTTTCAAAAGACGGTCTGACCGTAGGTTCAGGTCTCGAAGATCTTGGAAAGGGACTTCGTTCTCAGGTTGGAACAATGTATTCCACAAGATACAAAGGCGTAAGATATATGGAAATGGCTGAAGGTTACGTTTTAAGCATAGGGCTTGACAAAAACAAAGAAGTAATCGGATATAAATTCGTTCAGTTGGGAAAAATGCTTGAAGATATAAGACACGGATCCGATCCGGGAGAAGCCTTTGACAAGAACACGAACACATACGGCAGATATGACGAAGCCGTTGAATATATTGATCCGCGAGAGGAATAGGAGGTCCCAATGTCAGATAAAAAAATAGAATTTGAAGGTCAAGAAATAAGAAAAGAAAAGATTGATGCCGCTCTTTCCAACATTGGATTTAGCAATTTAAACGAAGCAAATGACTATTGTCTTGAAAATGGTGTTGATGTCAGAAAAATAGTATTAGGTGTTCAGCCTATTGCATTTGAAAATGCTGTTTGGGCATATACTTTGGGTTCTGCTATTGCGCTCAAAAACGGTGATTCAAAAGCTTCAGTCGCAGCCGAAAAAATCGGGGAAGGACTTCAAGCTTTCTGTATTCCGGGATCGGTTGCCGAACAAAGAAAGGTCGGACTCGGACACGGAAATCTCGGCGGAATGTTACTTAGAGAAGAAACCGAATGTTTTTGTTTCCTTGCCGGACATGAATCTTTTGCGGCAGCAGAAGGAGCAATCGGTATTGCACGAACAGCAAATCAGGTTCGTAAAACTCCATTAAAAGTAATCTTAAACGGTTTAGGAAAAGATGCTGCATATATAATTTCCAGAATTAACGGATTTACATATGTAGAAACAAGATTTGACTTTGACAAAGACGAATTAATCGAAGAAAAGAGAATAGCTTTTTCAGACGGAGAAAGATCAAAGGTGCTTTGCTATGGTGCTAATGATGTTCGCGAAGGCGTTGCCATTATGATTAAAGAAAAAGTTGATATTTCAATTACCGGGAACTCAACCAATCCAACAAGATTTCAACATCCGGTTGCAGGAACTTATAAAAAATGGTCCATCGAAAACGGCAAAAATTATTTCTCAGTCGCATCCGGCGGCGGAACCGGCAGAACACTTCATCCTGACAATATGGGTGCCGGTCCGGCTTCTTACGGTATGACCGACACTATGGGAAGAATGCATTCTGACGCTCAATTTGCAGGTTCTTCTTCAGTTCCCGCTCATGTTGAAATGATGGGTCTCATCGGTATGGGAAACAACCCAATGGTAGGTGCGACCGTTGCCTGTGCAGTTGCTGTCTCAAAAGCTCTTGCAAAATAAATAATATAACCTAAAAAGTCTGCATTGTCTTACACTTGCAGACTTTTTTTTAATATGATAAACTTGAATAGAACATTTGTTTTGTTGGGAGGCTAAAATGGAAACTTTATCTAAAATGCAACAAAAAATTTATGATTATATTTACGAAAAAATAATTCAAGAAAATATTCCCCCTACTGTTCGTGAAATAGCGACCGCAGTTGGGTTAAAATCAACCTCCTCTGTTCAAGCAAACTTAGATTCCTTAGAAAATAAAGGATATATAATTAGAGATCCAAATCTTAAGAGATCTATCCGTTTGGCAGGATATGAAGCCGCAGAATATGTCAATGTACCAATTGTCGGCAATATTGCTGCCGGTTCTCCTATTACTGCAGTTGAAGACGTTGAAGGATATATACCCTATTCCGGATATATACCGAGAGACAAAAAACTTTTTGCTTTACGGGTAAACGGAGAAAGTATGATACAAGCAGGTATCTTAGACGGGGACATAATTGTTGCGGAACAGACACCAATGGCAAATAACGGAGATATTGTTGTTGCTTTGATTGAAGATGAAGCCACAGTTAAAACCTTTTATAAAGAAAACGGGCATTTCAGATTACAACCCGAAAACGACACAATGGAACCTATAATAGTAAATGAACTTATGATCCTCGGAAAGGTCAATGCAGTGTTTAGATATTATTGATTTTTCTTAAATGCACCCCTCTGCAAACTCAATTGACAAACGGACTGCTATAATATAATATAAAAGAAAAATTGACGGTGATTTATACACCGTCAAATTATTTAAAGGATGATGTAAAATGAAATTGACTAAAAAAGTTATTGCTTTAATTTCCGTAATTCTTATTACAGCAAGTTTATTTTTTATGACTTCTTGCGGTAAGAAAAAGCAAATAACAATAGCTATTCCAAATGATACAACAAATGAAGCTCGTGCATTATTGATGCTTCAAGACCTCGGTTATATAAAACTTAAAAAAGGCGCTGACATAACGGCTACAGTTCGTGATGTGGAAAGCAATCCATATAACATAAAATTCAACGAAGTAGAAGCGGCACAGATTCCAAATGTTCGCAAAGATGTTGATTTTGCAATAATAAATTCAAATTTTGCAATTGCAAAAAACATTAATCCGTCTAAAGATGCTCTTGCTCTCGAAAGTAAATCCTCGGCTTATGCAAATATTCTCGCGGTTAAACAGGGACGAGAAAATGATCCGCTTATTTTAGCACTTAAAGCCGCATTACAGAGTAAGGAAGTTTCTGATTTTATAAAAGAAAAATATTCCGGAGCTGTTCTTTCTACGGTTGACAAACCGGGATCCGGCTTTGATGAAAATGTTAATTATAACGCTCTTGCCGGAAAAACAATTACAGTTGCCGCGTCTCCTACGCCTCATGCCGAAATCTTGGCAATAGCCAAAGCAGTTCTCGTTAAAAAAAGCATAAAACTTGAAATAAAAGAATATACTGATTATATAATTCCAAATAAAGTTGTCGAAGACGCAACCGTTGATGCTAACTATTTTCAACATCTTCCCTATCTCAAAGATTTCAACGAAAAAAACAATACCCACTTAGTTTCAGTTGGTGCTATTCATGTTGAACCGCTTGGTATCTATGGTGGAAAACAGTCATCTTTGGATGTTATCAAAAAAGCTAAATGATTGAAATTAAAAATCTTACTAAAACCTTTGATACAGGACAAAAAGTCCATGCTCTCGAAAATGTTTCACTGTCAATTGCCGACGGTGATATTTTCGGTATTATAGGCATGAGCGGAGCCGGCAAAAGCACTCTGATACGCTGTATAAACATGCTTGAAAAGCCAACTTCCGGGCAAATTCTCATTGACGGAATCGACATGGCTTCATTAAATGAAAAAGAGCTTAGAAAAATGAGAAGAAAAATTACAATGATTTTTCAAAACTTCAATCTCTTAATGCAAAAAAGCTGTTTAAAGAATGTTATGTTCCCGCTTGAGTTGGAAAAAACCGACTCTAAAGAAGCTAAAAAGAAAGCTCTTGAACTCTTGGACATCGTCGGACTAAAAGACAAAGCTTTGTCTTATCCGGCAAATCTTTCGGGAGGACAAAAACAGAGGGTTGCTATTGCAAGAGCTCTTGCGACAAATCCCGAAGTTTTACTCTGTGACGAAGCAACAAGCGCCTTGGATCCGTCAACCACACACTCGATTCTCCAACTTATAAGTGAAATCAACAAAAAACTTGGAATCACTTGTATTGTAATAACTCATCAAATGAATGTTATTGAAGAGATTTGTAGAAATGTGGCAATTTTAGATAAAGGAAAAATTGTTGAAACAGGAAAGACCGGGGATATTTTTGCAAATCCAAAATCTGATGCTGCGAAAAGACTTGTTTTCCCGGAATCTTTATCGACCGAAAAACCGTCTAATTTTGAATATGAGCATCTAATACGCGTTGTATTTACAAATTCCGAAACAGCTAACACGCCTCTTATCGCAAAAATGGCTAAAGAAAAGGGTATTGAAGCTAATATAATAGGAGCTTCAACAAAAACAATAGACTCAAAAGCCTTTGGCTTTATGTTGCTTGGTATAAGCGGTGATGACGAAATGTTAAACTCAGCATTGACCTATCTGAATTCTTGTCATGGTGTAAACGCAAAGGAGATGACAAAATGAGCAATTTTTTTAATTCTCCTGAAGTAATAGAAGCAATTAATATAATGAAAACAGAATTTCCGATTGCCCTTTGGGAAACTTTTTATGTTACTGTTTTATCAACCTTTTTTGCGGTTCTAATCGGTTTACCTCTTGGAATTTTACTTGTTATCGGTGAAAAAAATTCTGTTCTTCCTTTACCTAAATGGTTGATGAGTTTCCTTAATTGGTTTATCAATTTACTGCGATCTGTTCCGTTTTTAATTTTGATGATACTTGTGTTTCCGTTAACCAGACTGATTACCGGCACAACAATAGGAACAGTTGCTTCCATTGTTCCTCTCGTTATTGCATCTTTTCCTTTTGTAGCACGACTTGCTGAAAGTTCTTTTAGGGAAGTTGATCAAAACTTAATCGAAATGGCTCAAAGTATGGGTGCATCTCCTTTTCAAATTGTAAAAAAGGTCATTATTCCTGAAAGTGTTCCGTCACTTATTTCAAATATAACAATTGCTCTGACCACGATTTTAGGATATTCGGCAATGAGTGGAATCATAGGCGGCGGCGGACTCGGAAAGATTGCTATAAACTACGGTTATTACAGATATAAATATTTAATAATGTTTGCGGCAGTCATCGTTCTAATCTTGCTCGTTCAAATCTTCCAGAGTTTAGGAACATTCATGGCTATAAAATCTGATAAAAGAATAAAGTCGGAATAAAATGATTTAATAATTTTTTATATTTAAATAGCCTCTCATTTTGAGAGGCTATTTTTCTTTTTATTTCTGTTTTACTTTTTTGTTCTTTTTGGGCGGTCTTTTTCTAAATAAGAAATATCCGCCTAAAACAATAACAAAAACCGCTAAAAAACTAACTATAATTATAACCTTATTTCGTTCTTTATCTTCGTCAGCCTTTGTCCTTATTTGCAGATTATATATCGCTTCTTGTAGGTCATAAGAAGATTGTTTTATTTCAGAAAGCGGTGTTTTAAGATTTTCTGTATCGTCTTTAGCTTTTTTAAGTGTTTCGCTTAAATGCTTTGCAGAGTCATTCGAGTATGTATTTATATTTAAACTCTCAGCATTTTGAATTAAAGACATAAGATTTGCACGTTTATTTGTTGTTTGCCTTAAATATTCTGCAAGTTCGACAGAATAGTCGGTTTCAATAATGCCAAAGCCCGAACGAATCACATTTTCCCAGCCTTTTTCGTTATCTTCAAGACCTCCACAAAGTTTGGGATCGCTCATATCAACAATGGCTCTTCCTTTATCTTTAAGAGCATTTATAGTTTTTTTCTTGAAAGAGGACATGCCGTTTTTTGAAGAAATTAAAGTAATACAGTTTGCCCCGGCTTCAATGGAACCATCCACAAATTTCTTGGCGGATCCTTTGGTATTATCATTATATACCGATGATATAGGGCAAGCCGGAACTCCTGCCGATTTTATATATTTATCAACTTCTTGAGGAGTTTTTGCTCCTCTTAAAATAACAAAATCGGTGGCCGCTTTATTTTTTACAATATTATTTATGTTCTGAGCTTCATTAAAATCAATATCCACCAATAGGATACATCTGTCTTTTGCAATATCAATTGCTTCTTCAAAGGATGAAACGGTAAGTTTAGTGGGTTTGGACAGAGGTCCTCCGTGACCATCTTTTAAAATATAGTTTTTCTTTATATTTTCAAGGGTTTCATCTTTAACTTTTACTTTTGATGATGAACCGTCTCTTTTGACTGCCATCCTTTCAAGGGTATCATCTTTCATCAAAATATATTTATCATCTTTAGTTTTCTTTAAGTCGATCTGAACGATATCAATACCCTGTTCTGCACAGAATCGGATTCCTTCTGCCGAATTTTCCGGAAAAAATCTGACATCTCCTCTTTTTGCGCAACTGAACACTCTTCCCTTAGGGTTATTAAAGTTACCCAATCTTTCACCTTGACTTTCTTTAGCAAAAGCAAAGGGAAAAAGTAAAGTCAAGCAAAAAATTAAGAGCAATAAATTCAACGATAATTTTTTTAACTTTTTCAAAATTTCCTCCTATTTTTCCAAAGTAATTTCCACAGGACAATGATCGGAGCCGTAAATTTCAGTATGAATCTTTGAATCGATAATTTTTGATTTTAAATCATCAGATACTAAGAAATAGTCTATTCTCCAGCCCGCATTGTTTTTCCTTGCGTTAAATCTATATGACCACCAAGAATAAATTCCCTCTTTATCAGGATATAAAAATCTAAATGAATCAATAAATCCCGTCTCCAGCAATGTTTTAAATTTTCCTCTTTCTTGATCTGAAAATCCCGGATTTCCTACATTGGCTTTCGGATTTTTTAAATCTATCTCATTTGCGGCAACATTCAAATCTCCACAAACAATTACGCTCTTTTTCTTTTTTAATGAATTCAAGTAGTTATTGAAATTATCTTCCCATTCCATTCGAAAATCAATTCTTTTTAGTTCGGGCTGTGCATTTGGTGTATAAACCGTTACAAAATAAAAATCCTCATATTCAAGTGTTAAAAGTCGGCCCTCATCGTCATCAAAGTCAAAGTCAAAGCCCCTATAAACATTTAAAGGCTTGTGTTTGGTAAAAATTGCCGTTCCCGAATATCCTTTGCGCTCTGCATAATGCCAGAATTGATGATAACCTTCCAATTCAAGATCTATTTGACCTTCCTGAAGTTTAATTTCCTGAAGAGCAAAAAAATCAGCGTCTAAATCTTTGAAAACATCCAAAAATCCTTTTTTTACACAAGCTCTGAGTCCATTAACATTCCACGAAATTGCTTTCATTATTTTCCCTTTACGTTTTTATTATAAGATGATTGATGTGATTTATAATCTTTTGAATAAACAAATTTCCCGTCTTTGTCCGTGTAGAAAAAGAGTGCATCTATTGAAGCGGGATTAACCGCCGCAGCAATTGCTTTCTCTCCCGGGTTTCCTATTGGTCCGATCGGAAGACCTTTTATATCATAAGTAGAATAATTTTTTAAGTATTCGCCTTTCTTTTTCTGAGGTATTATCGGACTCAGTCTTTTATCTATATAAAGGTATGTCGGATCGCTTTCCAATCTTTTATAATTTGAATTTAATCGATTGTGAAAAACTCCGGATACTTTTTTCATGTTTTCAAAATCATGTGCTTCTGCCTGAATAATAGAAGCTAAAGTTAAAATATCATCGACATTCATGCCATATTTTTCGCCTTTTTTAATTGTGTCTTCAGATATTTTTTTCTCCGTATTTGCCAACATCTTTTTTACAATAGAGTTTGGATTTTCTCCTATATAAAAATCATAAGTATCGGGGAAAAGATATCCCTCCAGAAGAATAACCCTTTTTTCTTTTTTATCAATAACACCCGAAAATTTAAAGCCTTCGGGAACTTTATTTGCCGCATCAACAAAATCCTTTGCCTTGCAAATGTTTTTTTCTTCTAAAATATATCCCATTTTAAGTGCGTTGGAGCCTTCAGGAAAAGTTACTTTGATTGTTTTCGGCGCTTGCGGTTTTTTCCAAAAATCACAAGAGCTAAAAATTATTATTATAAAAGACAACAAAGCCAAAATTTTTATTGTTCTTTTATTCACTTTCTTCTCCTTCTTGATATGATGATGCAAATTTATACTGATCTTTTCCGGTTTTCTTTGCTTTATATAGAGCAAAGTCAGCCTTTTTGAAAAGTTCGTCATAGGTAATTCCGTCTTTACGGAAAATCGAAATTCCTATACTGGCAGACAACCTTATGTCGATATCCATTTCAATACCTTTGTTTTTGAATGCGGACAAAAATTTATTTAATTTATCGCATACAAGTGCAATAGAATTTATATTTTTCATGAAGACCAAAAATTCATCTCCGCCAACCCTGCTAATTATATCACTGTCTCTGAAAGATTGTTTCATACAATCCGCAAACATTGCTAAAATTCTATCGCCTTCTGAATGTCCTATCGTATCATTTATTATTTTAAATGAGTCAATATCCATTAAAATCATCGCATGAGTTCCGGTGGCTCCCTCACTCAACAAATATGCTTCAATTAAATTTTGTGTCGTTATTTTATTATATAAATTTGTAAGCAGATCTCGTTCTGCCTCTGATTTCAACTTCGCTTGAATTGTCTTTTGTGAATCTATATCCTGTGTTAATAAGAACCCAAAAACATCTTTATCCTTTTCAAAATTTGTCTGCAAGAAAAGAAACGATGTCCAAACATATTGATCATTTTTCGTTAAACAACGCGCTTCAAAATAAATTCTTTCATTTTTTACCTTTAGCACATTTGTATAAGAAAGTTTTGTGACAAATAAATTTTGATCATCCGGGTGAATTAAGTTTTTAGCATATAGTTCTATCCATGAATCATAGGGAAGCTTAATAGAATTTGCTATGTATTTATATTTATCACTTGTCAGAAGAATAGATTGACTTTTTGTGGTCAAGTTTATTTCATAGACCTCATCATAAATTTCACTGAAAATCTTATTGCTCTTTAACTTTTCCCTGTCTCCGTATTGTTCCATCAAAGCTTCATTATAGAAATTTCTCATGGCTTCGTTATAGTTCAAGAAGGCTGAAATTAAAGATGCTGCTACTGTCAATCCTATGGTTGCGGCAAGAGAATTTGCTTTTGGATCATCTGTTATGCCCGTTGCCAAAAACAATGAACGCATACTGATAAATTCCCAAATTAAAAACGGCAGAGCAATTAACAATTCATAAAAATCAAAAATAGGAACGACAAAGCCCAGAACAATAAGCAACATGAACACCAGCAAATCTTTCATTCCAACATGCCCTAATGCAATGTAACCTCTTATATTTACGCAAACAAAGATATAATATAAAATCCAAAATGTCATATAGTAAAAACGAAATATCTTATCATTTTCATCAAATTTATCACTATATGTAAAATGTACATGCCCACGAACTGCCATGCTCACAAAAAAACAGATCAGCAAAATCATGCTATAAATAAAGAACATTTTATGGGTTTTAACCATATTGTTAAAATATTGAAATTTGCTGTCAAGGAAAAAACCAAGTATATCTATAATAAATAAAAGAAAAACAATTATGCATGTTCGAAAATAGTTCTCTTTTATTCTTTTACTTCTGGACAAAACATAGGCTAAATGTTCTCTTGTTCCCTCTTTAAATTTATTTGCTCTATAAATCTTAGAGGTCAAAACTAACCTTGTTTTAATATATTGAAAAAATCGTTTCACAAAAGCCTCCTCCCCTTGATCGTTATTCAATAATTATATAGTAACAACAGCTTTTTATCAATAAATAAAGCACCCTCAATCAGGGTGCTTTATGAAATCAATTGTTATCTAATCCTAAAAAATCAAAAATATCTTTCTTTAAATTACGGTATTCAAGTTTTGCTGAATCTTTATTTTTAGAAACCGCCGTAAAATAAAATTTTATCTTAGGTTCTGTTCCTGACGGTCTTACTATAATCGACGAACCGTTTTCCATTTTATATTCAAGAACATTGGACTTTGGCAAATCGATTTTTTCTTCGCCTTTTCCGTTTATTTGTCTAACGCTTTTTAGATAATCTCCTATCGATATAACTTTGTGATTTGCAAAAGTTTTCGGTGCGTCATTTCGTAATTTATCCATAAGAGACTTTATTTTTTCACTGCCGCTCGCACCTTCAAAAGTTAAACTTTCAACCTTATTTACGTAAAAATCATATTTTTCTTGAATTTCAATTAATATATCATATAACGTTTTGCCTTCTTTTTTATAAAAAGCAGCCATCTCCGCAGCCATCATCGCAGCAACGACGGCATCTTTATCTCGAACTTGATTTCCAAACAGATATCCGTAACTCTCTTCTGTTCCCATTACAAATCTGTCTTCTTCATTTTTCTTATCAAGTTTAGAAATAATTTCACCTATATATTTAAACCCGGTCAAGGTGTTATATACAGTCGCATCATAATCTTTGGCAATTTTATCAATAAGTGTTGTCGTAACAAAAGATTTAACTAAAACCGGATTTTTCGGCAAAGTTCCCTTTGCGGTTCTTCTTGTGAAAATGTAGTAAGCAAACAAAACTCCGGCTTCGTTACCGCTGATTAAAACATATTCGTTATTTTGTAAAACAGCCATTCCCATTCTGTCGCTGTCGGGATCTGTTGCAATTAGTAAATCCGGCAGTTTTTTCTGACTTTTTGCAACTTTAAAAGACTCTGCAAAAGCTTCTTTTATTTCAGGATTGGGATAAGGACAGGTCGAAAAATGTCCGTCCGGATTTTCCTGCGATTTAACTACCTCAACATTTTTTAATCCACGCCTTTTGAGAATTTCTCTTACAAATTTGTTTCCTGCACCGTTAAGAGGTGTATAAACCACGCTTAAGTCGGCGTCTTTCAAAATTTCTCTTTCAATGCTTTGATCTTGAACTTGATTTAAATAACTGTCGATTGTCTCTTCTTTTACATATTCAATAAGTCCGTCTTCACAAGCTTTGTCAAAATCAATTTTTTGGACATCTTCAAACATATCTACTTTTAAAATTTCTTCATATGTTTT
Source organism: uncultured Oscillospiraceae bacterium (assembly GCA_902489335.1). Classification (GTDB taxonomy): domain Bacteria; phylum Bacillota; class Clostridia; order Oscillospirales; family Acutalibacteraceae; genus JAUNLX01. Next base: position 14,603 of record CABTZO010000003.1, read on the forward strand.
AGACGCTTCTTCATCTGTCATTTGGTATCCGTTTTTGTTATAACACTTGTAACCGTTGTAATCAGAGGGATTATGACTTGCAGTTATTATAATACCGGAAGTGCACTCTTTTTCATAAACAACATAGGATAAAAGAGGTGTAGGCACTAAGTTCTTAAAAAATAAAACCTTTATTCCGTTTGCAGCCAATACTTCTGCTGCGGTTTTTGCGAAAAGGTCAGATTTGATTCTTGAGTCATAGGCTATCGCAACTTTATTATCCGAATATTCTTTTTTCAAATAATCAGCAAGGCCTTGTGTTACGGCTCCTACTGTGAATATATTCATTCTGTTTGTACCGGCGCCGATAATTCCTCTCAGTCCGGCTGTACCAAATTCAATATTCTTGTAAAATCTTTCAAAAATTTCATCCTGATTGTTTTCAATATCTTTTAGTTCTTGATACAAATCAGGAAAATCTTTAACTTTTTCTAACCAGAGATTATATAAATTCATTTGATTGCTCATTTTTACCCTCCGTAATACCGTTAATATGATTTTAACAACCACTAACCTTCTTTGTCAAACCAAAGTCTTGTAATTATCTTTTTCAGGTAATTATAATGGCAACAAAGGAGAAAGATATGTTTGCAAAAGTTAACAGTGTTGGATTGCTTGGATTAAAAGCTTTTATTGTAAATGTTGAAACAGACCTTTCAAAAGGTGTGCCACGCTTTGATATAGTCGGATTGCCCGATTCCTCTGTTTCAGAATCAAAGGAAAGAGTCAGAGCCGCAATAAAAAATTCGGGTTACACTTTTCCGATAAGCAGAATAACGACGAATTTAGCCCCTGCAGAATATAAAAAAGAAGGTTCGGTCTATGACCTGCCTATTTTAATAGGCGTTTTAATTGCTTCACATCAAATCAATTTCAACCCGGAGAATATGCTCTTTATCGGTGAGGTTTCATTAAACGGCGATATTAAAGCAATCCGCGGTGTTTTACCGATGGTATTAGAAGCCAGAAAAAATAAGTTTCAACAAATTTTCATACCCTATGAAAACAGGATTGAAGCATCCGTAGTTGATAAAATTCAAATCTTTCCTGTAAAAACAATAAACGATCTCATAAATCATTTAAACAATAAAAGTCCTCTTTCTCCTTTGACTCCTCTTCCTTTTGACGTTGCGGAACAATATAAAAATCTACCGGATTTTTCCGATGTTAAAGGACAGTATAAAGCAAAGAGAGCTTTGGAAGTTGCGGCAAGCGGAGGCCATAATATTCTGATGATCGGCCCTCCCGGATCGGGAAAATCAATGCTTGCAAAACGACTGCCGACAATCTTGAGCGATATGACTTTTGAAGAAGCAATCGAAACAACAAAAATTTATTCTGTTGCCGGTGCTTTGAGTCCGGATACTCCCATTATTTCAAGCAGACCTTTTCGTAGTCCTCATCACACCATTTCCGCAGCAGGTCTTGCCGGCGGAGGCAGCATACCTCGGCCCGGGGAACTTTCGCTTGCTCACAACGGTGTTTTATTTTTAGACGAACTGCCGGAATTTTCAAAATCTGCTATGGAAACAATGCGTCAACCGATTGAGGACAATAAAGTTGTAGTCAGTCGTGTGTCGGGCACCTTTTGTTATCCGTGTAATATTATGCTTGTCTGTGCTATGAATCCCTGTCCTTGCGGATATTTCGGGCATCCTAAAAAACAGTGCACCTGTCCTCCGGGTGCACCTGCAAAATATTTATCAAAAATTTCGGGGCCGCTTCTTGATCGCATTGACATACATATGGAAGTTTCTCCCGTTAAGTATGACGATTTATCTAAAAAATCTGTTGAAGAGACTTCACTTGCAATAAAAAAGAGAGTTGATGAAACTAAAGAAATTCAAAAAGAAAGATTTAAAAATCTTCCCTTTTCATTTAACGCGAATATGGATATTAAAGCCTTGGATAAATTCTGTGTAATGACAGAAGGCGCAAGAAAAATGCTTAAATTTTCATTTGATAAACTCTCTTTTTCGGCAAGAGCATACTCGAAAATTCTGAAGGTTTCACGAACTATAGCCGACATGGAAAGAAGCGAAAAGATAGATGAAAACCATATCGCCGAAGCCATTCAATACAGATCGTTAGACAGAAAATTTTGGAGCACAAATTAAAAAGCACCGTTTGCACGGTGCTTTTTTGTTATTCGTTGCCGTTTTCGGAACTTTCGTCGTCCGTATTGTCGCCATCCTCTTCCGGCACAATGCGGGAGATGGAAATCAGACGATCGCCGTCATCCAGATTCATTATTTTAACGCCCTTAGACGGTCTTGCAAATGTGCTAATCTGTTTTACGTTAATTCTTATTATGATTCCGTTTTCAGACATCGCCATTATTTCATCGTCTTCATCGACTGTTTTAACAGCGGCGACTTTACCGTATTTTTCTGTTTTGTAATTTATAAGTCCTTTTCCGCCACGATTTTGCAGACGATAATTATCCATTTCGCTTTTTCTTCCAAATCCGGTTTCGCTTACGGTCAATACTTTTGCGCCCGGTCGAAGAATTGTCGCTTCAATAACTTCATCATCTTTATCAAGTTCAATCGCTTTAACGCCTCTTGCCGTTCTTCCGATTGCTCTTGCGTTAGTTTCTTTAAATCGAACAGATTTGCCGTTTCTTGTGGCAACGAAAAGATCATCTTCGCCCGAAGAAAGTTTAACCGTTTTCAAAATATCGTCATCGTCTAAATTTATAGCAATAATGCCGGTTTTTCTGATGTTTTTATACTCGCTTAATTTAGTTCTCTTTATGATTCCGTTTTTTGTAAACATGCAAAGATAATGTTCTTCAAGTTCCGTTTCGGGAGGAATTCTTATCATTGTAGTAACATTTTCGTCGGATTCTAAAGCCAAGAGATTTACGATATTCATTCCTTTACTTGTTCTTGAAGATTCGGGAACTTCATAGCCCTTGATTTTATGTATGCGACCTTTGTCGGTAAAGAATAAAATGAAGTCATGGGAAGAAGCGTTAAACATAGTTTTTGTGACATCTTCTTCTCTGTTTTTAACTCCGGTTATACCTCTTCCGCCACGATTTTGTATTCTGTAATTTTCAACAACCTGTCTCTTAATATAACCCTTGTCGGTTAAAGTGAAGATACATTCTTCAACCGGAATAAGATCCTCAATATCAACTTCGCCGCTTACATTTAAAATTTCGGTTCTTCTCTCATCGGCAAATTTTTCTTTGATTGCAAGAATTTCTTCTTTTACAACACCCAAAATCTTATTGTGATCTGCAAGAAGAGAATTATAATATTTGATTTTTTCTTCAAGTTCTTTCAGTTCGTTCTCAATTTTTTCTCTCTCTAATCCAGTCAATTGACCAAAGGTCATCTTAAGAATTGCAGAAGCCTGAATATCATCTAATTCATAGTTGTCCATCAGTCTTTGTTTTGCGGTAGGCTGATCGGGCGAATTTCTGATAAGAGCAATAACATCGTCTATGTTGTTTATTGCAACAATTAAACCCTCTAAAATATGTGCTCTTCTTTCGGCTTTTTTCAAATCGAAAAGAGTTCGATTGTAAATTATCTCTGCTTGGAAATTTATGTAATGTTCTAAGATTTGTTTTAAATTTAATATCTCAGGAACACCGTTTACCAAAGCGAGCATATTTACACCGAAGGTTGATTGCATTGGTGTCAAGTCAAAGAGTTTGTTCAAAACAACCTGTGGATTTGCCTCTCTCTTAAGATCAATTATAACTTTCATTCCCTCACGTGAGGTATAGTCGTTAATATTCGAAATTCCGTCAATTTTCTTATCTTTGACAAGTTGAGCTATATTTTTAATAAGGTTTGCCTTGTTGACCTGGTAAGGAAGTTCGGAAATATCAATGCAAAATCTACCGTTTTCTTTTTCAATTATTTCTGTCTTTGCACGCATATAGATCTTGCCTTTTCCGGTATGGTAGGCAGCTTTAATTCCGGAATATCCCATGATAAGACCGGCTGTCGGAAAATCGGGACCTTTTATATATTGCATTAAATCCGAGATTTCAAGTTCCGGATTATCAATCAAAGCAATTACAGCATCAATAGTTTCACCTAAATTATGCGGAGGAATATTTGTCGCCATTCCGACGGCAATACCCATTGATCCGTTTACTAACATATTTGGAAATCTTGAAGGTAAAACGGTCGGCTCTTTTAATCTATCGTCATAGTTTCCTTGAAATTCTACGGTTTCCTTGTCTATATCTGTCAACATATGCATTGACAGTTTACTCATTTTAGATTCTGTATATCTGTATGCAGCAGGAGGATCTCCGTCAATAGAACCAAAGTTTCCGTGCCCGTCAACAAGCGGATATCTCATGGAGAAATCTTGAGCAAGCCTAACCATGGCGTCATAAACAGACGCATCACCATGTGGGTGATATCGACCTAAAACTGTACCTACTGTATCGGCACATTTTCGATAAGCCTTATCGGGATATAACCCGTTTTCATACATTGTGTATAGAATTCTTCTGTGAACGGGTTTAAATCCGTCTCGAACATCCGGCAAAGCTCTTGATGTTATAACCGACATGGAATAATCAAGAAAAGAATTCCTCATTTCATGGCTTATTTCAACGTCTACAATATTTTGTTTTTCTATATCCATATCTTCCTCTTAAATATCTAAATTCTTTACACTCTTTGCGTTACGACGAATAAATTCTCTTCTCGGTTCGACTTTATCTCCCATAAGAATAGAAAATGTTTCGTCAGCATAAGCAGCATCTTCCAAAGTTACTCTGAGCATCGTTCTGGTTTTTGGATCCATTGTCGTTTCCCAAAGCTGAACACTGTCCATTTCACCAAGACCTTTATATCTTTGAATTTCATATCCGTTTGGAAAATCTGTTTTTGCAATTTCATCTCTTTCTTCGTCTGAAAAAGCATATTTATGTTTTTTACCTTTGGAAATTTTATAAAGCGGTGGTTGTGCTATATAAACATGCCCGTTATCAATCAAAGGTCTCATATATCTAAAGAAAAATGTTAAAAGCAAAGTTCGTATATGTGCTCCGTCAACATCGGCATCAGCCATAATAACTATTTTATAATAACGAAGCTTTGATAAATCAAATTCTTTACCTATTCCTGTTCCTAAAGCAGTTACCACCGGCATTAATTTATCGTTTCCGATAACTCGGTCGAGTCTTGCTTTTTCTACATTCAACATTTTTCCCCACAAAGGAAGAATTGCCTGAATATTTCTGTCTCTTCCTAATTTTGCAGAACCTCCGGCTGAATCTCCTTCGACAATAAACAACTCTGTGTTCTCAGGATTTCTGTCGGTACAGTCTGCAAGTTTTCCGGGAAGGGAGTTTGATTCAAGAGCATTTTGTCTTCTTACTAAGTCACGAGCTTTTCGAGCGGCCTCTCTTGCGCGTGAAGCATCTAAAGCTTTCATAAGAATAGCTTTTGCTTGTTCCGGATTTTCGTCAAAGAAATCCATCAGCTTGTCATAAGTGATTTTAGAAACAATTGATGTCATTTCTGTGTTTCCGAGTTTTCCCTTTGTCTGACCTTCAAACTGAGCTTCCGTAAGTTTAACGTTTACAATTGCGGTTAAACCTTCCCTTACATCTTCACCCGTAAGATTTTTATCGTTTTCCTTTATTAAATTATATTTTCTTCCATAGTCATTAAAAACTCTTGTTAAAGCATTTTTAAAACCATTTTCGTGTGTTCCTCCGTCAATCGTACGGACGTTATTCGCAAAACTGAATATAATTTCATTAAAGCTGTCATTATACATTATGGCAACTTCAACTTCTTTATTGTCTACTGTTTTTTCATAATAAATAGGCTCTTCATGTAATGTTGTCAAACCTCTTTTTTTGTTTAGATATTCAACAAAAGATACTATTCCGCCTTTATAACAAAATTCTTCTTCATATTCTTCTTTATCTTGTCTTTTATCTGTTAGCTTTATTGAAAGTCCGGCATTCAAAAAGGCCTGCTCACGAAGTCTTTTTTCGAGTGTTTCTATATCATACTCTGTAGTATCTTTAAAGATTTCGCTGTCCGGTTTAAATCTAATCTTTGTTCCGGTTTCATCCGCTGTACCGATTATTTTAACCTCATCTTTAGCTTTACCTCTTTCAAAAGACTGAAAATATTTTTGCCCGTTCTGACAAACTTCTATTTCCAACCATTCGGAAAGAGCATTAACGACAGAAACACCGACGCCGTGAAGTCCACCTGAAACTTTATATCCTTTGCCTCCGAATTTTCCGCCGGCGTGCAAAACTGTTAAAACAACAGTTATTGTAGATTGACCCGTTTTTTCGTTTATTCCTGTAGGTATTCCACGACCGTTATCAATTACTTCAATTATATTTCCGTCTAAGACATTGACTTGAATGTGTGTGCAGTAACCGGCCAAAGCTTCATCGATAGAGTTGTCCACAACTTCATAAACTAAATGATGTAAACCTCCGGGACCGGTCGTTCCGATATACATTCCGGGACGTTTTCTTACCGCTTCAAGTCCTTCAAGAACTTGAATTTGGCTGGCATCATAGGTTTCTTCAACCCTTGTATTCATCTTTTCTTCGTTATTCACAAATGTATCCTCCGTAATTCGGTCTTTGCATTCTCTTTATCAATGTTGCTGTCATTCCGGTTGACAAATAGACCTTTTGTTTTTCATTTTTTTCTTTGACAACAATAAAAGATTTTGGCAAATCTAAAACTACACTTTCAACTTCTTCTTTTTTTTGAGAATCAGATAAATAGTTTCTTGTTTTTTTTGATACAGAAGCTGTATCCATATCAAAAACGCCTATTAAATCCTTTGTATCTATTACTGTTTTGTTTCCTAAGAATAAGTACAAATTTTCCCGCTTTCTATTTTATAAATGTTATTTGCGTGTTTTTTTAATTGATCTGTCAATTCACAACAAGTTAAAAATATTTGCCTTTCAGAAATTTTATTTAATATATAATTCTGTCTTTTTATATCTAATTCAGAAAGAACGTCATCAAGTAAAATTAAAGGTTTTTTTCCTGTTTTTTCGCAAAGAAGTTCCGCTTCCGCAAGTTTTAAAGAGATAGCTCCGGATCTTTGTTGTCCTTGTGAACCAAAGTCTTTGGCATTTTTTTTGTCAATAAAAAAATCAAAATCATCTCTGTGTGGTCCTACTCCGGTATTTCCAAATTCTATATCGTTTTGAAGGTTTTCTTTTAACTTTTTTGCAAAACTCTCTTTTATTTCTTTTTCATTCATTGAAGAATCTAAATAATCTGATTTTATTTTTATTTGAGATTTTTCTTTTTCGTCGGATAAATCATAATAAATGACTTTTGTTTTATTTAGAATTTCTTTCAAAAATTCTTTTCTTTGATATGCAATTTTTGAACCTGCATTTACGAGTTTTTCATCCCAAACTTCAAGTGTATTGTAATTTTTTGTGCTATATTTTATATCTTTTAAAAGAGCGTTTCTTTGTTTCAATAATCTGTCATAAACACTTACATAATTGCTGTAAGTATTTGACATTTGGATTATAGCTTCATCTAAAAATTTTCTTCTGAAAATCGGGCCGCCTTTTATGATTGATAATTCGTTCGGTGAAAAACAAACGGCAATTATTTTTCCGTTTAATTTTTTTATAGATTCCAACTTTACTTCATTTAATTTTACGGTTTTTTTCTCGGCAAAAATTATAGAAGCAGTTTGATTTCTTTTACTTTCGTAGAATTTCATTTCAAGGCGAGCAAATTCTTCTTCTGTATTTATTAAATTCTGATCTTTAGCTCCCCTAAAAGACTTATTTCCGGAAAAAAGCCAGATTGCTTCCAAAATATTTGTTTTTCCCTGGGCATTTTCTCCATATATTATATTTACTTTTTCTGAAGCATTTAATGTAGCTTCTTTTATATTTCTGAAATTTTTAAGTTTTAATTCATTTAAAAGCAAAGTTTTTCCTTAATTTTTTAAACGAACAGGCATTACTAAATACATAAAATCGCTGTTTTCCAAAGCTTCAATTACAATAGGTCTGGACGGACCGCTTAATGAAATTTTTATCATTTCGGTTTCACATGATTTAAGGGCATCTAAAACAAGTCTGTTGTTAAAACCTATTGTCAATCTTTCTCCTTCAATATCGGCATTAACAATGTCATTTGCGGTTCCAATTTCTGTTGTTGATGATATTCTTATTGAATTATCATTAAAAACACATCTTACCGAAGTTTTTAGTCTGTCAATAATAACAAGTGCCGTTCTTTCTATGCTGTTTATCAAATCTTGCACATTTATCTTAGCCACTGTGGAAAAGTTTTGAGGTAAAGCTGCTTTATAATTTAAAAATTCGCCCTCTAATAATCTTGAAATAACTGTGTAATTTCCAACTTCAAAAATAATATGTCTTTTAGCTATATTGAATTCTGTTTCTTCCGATTTCTCGGAAATTTTCATTATTTCTTGCAAAGTTTTTGCCGGAACTACAAATTCAAGTTTTTCTCCGTCATAATCTATCGGTGCACTTTTTATTGCTATTCTGAATCCATCTACACCGACCAGGGTAATTTTATTGTCATATATTTCGAATTTTAATCCCGTGTGTATGAGTTTTGATTCACTCACTGCAACAGAAAATATAGTTTTTCTTATTAAGTCGGATAATACAGAGCTTTTTATTTTGAGTAGTTTTCCACCACTAACGGAAGGTAATTCAGGATAATCTGCCGAATCGAGTCCGATTATCTTATATTCTATTGAACCGCTTTTTATTATACATCTGAGTCTTTCATCGCTTTCAATGCTAACTTTTTCATTTGGAATTTTCTTTAAAATTTCACAAAGAAGTCTTCCGGTTATTATAATTTTTCCTTCTTGTTCAACTGAAGCTTCCATATCTGTTGTCATTCCGGTTTCAAGATCATATCCGGTCAAAGTTATTTTATTGTCTTTAGCTTCAAATAAAATACCTTCTAAGGCAGGAATAGTAGTTTTTGAAGATACAATTCTTTGAACGTTTTGACAAATTTCACTTAATTTATAAGTATTACATGTAACTTTCATGTTTTTATCCTCCGTTTTTCTTTTTTTTATTTTATAAAAGATAATATATTTATTATTAGTATTAGAGACTGTTAATAATGTTAATTACTATATTTTTTGTTGATATATAAACAAAATTTAAAAATTTTGTATGTTTATAACTCCAGTAGTTTTTGTTAAGTATGTTAAATAAAAATTTTGAAATATAAATTGTTGAAAAAACGAATGTTAAATGTGCAAATATTGTTTAATAACTTGTGCTGTCATTTATGTTGTTTATTATATTTTGAATTTTATTTTTTTCTAAAATATTTTTATTCATTTCTTCTTCGGCTTTTGTAATGTTATATAAAACCGTTGTATGATGTTTACCGCCAAGTTCTTCACCTATTTTTTTTACCGGAAGAGATGTTATTTCTCTTATTATATACATGGCCGCTCTTCGCGCTGAAGTTATTTCTGAATTTTTCTTATCTGATTTTATATTTTCAACGGATACACCGTAGGTTCGTGCAACTTCCTGTAAAATTTTATCGATTGTAATAGGAATAGGTTGATTGTCAGATTGAATATCTTTAATCGCTTTCTGTGCAACTAAAATAGACGGTTTGTGTTCATCAATTATGTAATAAGCGTTTATCTTTTTAACCGCACCTTCCAACTGTCTTATATTTTGTTTGATTTTTTCCGCAACAAATTGGACAACTTCGTCAGGTAAATCTAAGTTGAGAAGATCGGCTTTTTTTCTTATGATTGCCATTCTTGTTTCTAAATCGGGAGGTTGAATATCAGCAAGCAAACCGCTTTCAAATCTACTTTTCATTCTTTCGTTTAAAATGTTAATTTCTTTTGGTGGTCTATCTGAAGCTAATACAACTTGTTTGTTTTCTTCTGTAAGAGTATTAAAAGTATTAAAAAATTCTTCTTCAGTTTGGATTTTTCCTCCGATAAATTGAATATCATCGACAAGAAGAACATCTATTGTTCTATATTTATCGTGAAATTCTTTCATCTTTTTAACGGTTAGAGCATGAACTAACTCGTTTGTGAATTTTTCGGCACTGATATAAATTATTTTTACATCGGGATTTGACCTTTCTATCTCATTGGAAATAGCTTTTAAAAGATGTGTTTTACCGAGTCCTGAGTGCCCGTAAATAAAAAGAGGGTTATAAGCAAATCCGGGAGAAGAAGCAACAGCCTTTGCGGCAGCATATGCTAAATGGTTTGAGGAACCTTCAACATAATTTTCAAAAGTAAGTTCTGAACTGTTAAATAGTTTATTCTCTTTGGTCTTTTGAGTTTTTTCGCTTTTCATTTCATCATTTTCTTCATCGATAAAATTAATGAAAACATCAAAGCCTAAAACGTTTTCAAATGCTTCATGTAAAAGGTTGTTAAATTTACTCTGAACAATACCTTGTTTAAATTCTGAAAGCTCAATTATAACTTCATCATCATTAAAAGCCTTTAGTTTCATAGGTTCTAACCAAAGTTTATAAATTGTATCGTTTTTAACATTTTCTTTGCAATAATTTTTTATTAAACTAAAAGCTTCCTCAAAAGAATCCATTTATCATTCTCCTCTTTAAAAAAAACACCGCTTTTTTGTGTTTCCAATATGTTTGAATTTTACCATAAAATCGGCAAATTTACAACAAAATATTGACAATAAAGGCAGGTCTATTATATAATAACGACCTATGAGAAAAAGACTCTAAATTTATAATAAAAAGGGAGGGGTATAAGTGAAAAGGACATACCAACCTAAAAAAAGACAGAGAAGCAAGGTACATGGATTTAGACAGAGAATGAAAACAAGAAACGGAAGAAAAGTTTTATCCGCAAGAAGAGCAAAGAACAGAAAAGAACTTACAGTTTAACGGAGTTATCCATGAAAGATTTTGCCGAGATAGAGATAATTAATGAAAACCGGCAATTTCTCAGGCTTTATTCAAGAGGGAAAAAAAGAGTAAATCCCGCAATAGTTATTTATTATTTAAAAAACAAAAAACAAGTTTGTATGCTGGGAATAACGACCGGGAAAAAAATAGGAAATGCAGTAAAGAGAAATAGGGCAAGAAGAAAAATAAAAGAAGCATTTTCATCTATATATAAAGAAAATAAAGACAGATTAAAAGGTTATACTTTTGTGTTAGTTGCACGGGTTAAAACCATAAATCTAAAAAGTTATGAAATAAAAGCGGAAATAGAGAAAGAATTAAAAAAAGCCGCTATAATATAAAATAAATGAAAAAGATACTTATTTATCTTATAAAATTTTATAGAAAAAGAATATCTCCCTTAAAGCCACCAACTTGCAAGTTTAATCCCACTTGTTCGGTCTATGCAATTACGGTAATCGAAAGATTTGGTGCTTTTAAGGGCTTTTTTCTTGCTCTTTGGAGAATTATAAGATGTAGCCCTCTTACTGCCGGAGGATATGATCCCCCGCCTAAGAAGTATAATGAATATTATTAATATGGAGGACTTTTATGTTAAATAGAGTTTACGACTGGTTTTCTTATCCTTTCGGTCTTTTACTCGGTTTTTTATATGATTTGTTTAATTCAAATTATGGCTGGGCGCTTATTGTATTTACAATACTTGCTAAACTTATTTTAATTCCCGCTGCTGTAAAACAACAAAAATCTCAGGCTCAAGGCATGCGATCTCAGGCCAAAATGGCAAAACTCCGAAAAAAGTATGCCGGTGACCAACAAAAATTAAATGAAGAAATACAAAAATTCTATCAAGAAGAAGGTTTTTCTTCGATGTCCGGCGGATGTGGAACTTTATTAATTCAATTTCCTATAATTATAGGTCTATATGGAGCTATATATAAGCCTTTAAGTTATATTTTAAAACTTTCTAAGAGCGATATTTCGGTATTATCTAAAACACTAAGAAGCGTTACAAACACAGCGATGGGCAATAATGTTAGATTTGAAGAAATGTCTATTCTTGCAAATATCGAAAAAATAAAGGCGGCGAATCCTAATCTTTCAGCGACAATAATTAATAAAATATCAAATTTTGATTTTACCGCTTTTGGATTGAATTTAGCAGTTGTTCCCAAAGAAGCAGTTAAAGCAGGATCTTATGTAATGCTAATAATACCAATTTTAGCAACTGTATTTTCTGCTCTGATGGCTTTGTTTTCTTTTATCAAACAAAGAAAAACAAATCCCCAAATGTCAAAGAATCCGGCGGCTTTTGGAATGCTCTTTTTTTCCGCATTTATTTCGTTTTTTATGACCTATACTTTCCCTATAGGTATTGGAATTTATTGGGCGGCAAGCAACTTTTTACAACTGATACAAATGATAATCTTGAGTTATACACATAGCCCTGAAAAAGTAATGGCAAGGGTTATGATCGATGAAACAAATGAGAGAATGAGTAAAGAAACGACTATGAAAGGAAATTAGAATGATTTACGAAAAGACAGCAACAGCAGAAACTATTGAAGAAGCACAAAAAAAGGCAGTAGAACTACTAAATGCACCAATAACGGCAGAAGTCAAAATAGAAATTTTGGAAATGCCAAAAAAGAAAACCCTTGGTCTTTTTGGTGGCAGTTTAGCAAAGGTAAGAGCTTATTATGAAGAGGAAGAAAAAATAAAAGAAATCGAAACTAAAAAATTTCAAGAAAAAGAAAACCAAAAAAAGACTGATCTTCCAAAAGCCTCTAAAAAGCAGATTAAAGTTGAAAAGAAAAGTGCTTTTAATGATTCCAAAAAACAAATAACAAGAGAAGAAGCACCTATTGAAGTAGTAGAAACTTATGATTACTTCTTAGGTATTATTCGTTTAATGGGAATAGAAAATCCAAATATTATCATATTAAAGAGAAATGACAATGAGTTTTATTTTAATATTGATAACGAAGAATATCACAGTTATATAATAGGTCGCAGAGGAGAAACCGTTGACGCGCTTCAATATTTGCTCAGACTTAAATCATCAAATGTATCTCGTGAGCAAAATCAAGAAAAACTTCGTATCTTTTTAAATGTAGGAGATTACAGACAGAGAAGAGAAAACACTTTAATTGACCTTGCAAAGAGAAGTGCTTCTAAGGCAAGGAGATATAATAAAAATATTGTATTGAATCCGATGAATCCTTATGACAGAAGAATAATCCATACAACGGTTTCAGAATTAGAAGGCGTAAGTTCTCATTCCATAGGACATCGTTCGCAGAGAAAAGTTGTTATAACTCCTGATCGAAACAATCAATATGAAGAAAATCAATACGATAAACCCGAAACCGAAGCACCTAAAAAAGTTTTTTCTTCTTCAAAATATGAAAATGATGACACATCACTTTACGGAAAAATCGAAATTTAAAATTTAAATTGATATAAAATTAGCCGCAAGCAAAGCGCTTGCGGCTTTCTATTTTAGTCTTTATCAAGAATAATAAAACGGAATATTTCGCTTTATAATATTGTTTTTTATTTCAAAATTGTTTTTTTCATAAATTCCTGTAATGGTTCAGGAATGTTAACCGAACCATCTTTATTTTGAAAGTTTTCTAAAACCGCGGCAACCGTTCTTCCGACGGCAACTCCCGATCCATTCAGGGTGTGAACAAATTCAGGTTTTGAACTTTCTTCTCTTTTGAATCTTATGTTGGATCTTCGTGCCTGGAAATCTTCAAAGTTTGAACAAGAGGAAATTTCCACATATCTATTATATGAGGGCATCCAAACTTCTATATCATAAGTTTTTGCAGAGGAAAAGCCCAAGTCTCCGGTAGACAGATTAACTACTCTATATGGAAGTTTCAAGAGCTGTAAAACTTTTTCGGCTTCCTGTAAGAGTTCTTCGAGTGCGTTATATGAATCTTCAGGTTTAACAAAATTAACGAGTTCAACTTTATTAAACTGATGTTGACGAATCAGACCTCTTGTATCACGGCCGGCACTTCCCGCTTCTGCTCTGAAACAAGCGGAGTATGCACAGTATTTCAAAGGCTCGTCTAAGCCTCTTATTATTTCATCTCGATACATATTTGTAACCGGAACTTCAGCTGTAGGTATTAAAAACATGTCATCTGTCGTTTTATACGCATCTTCTTCAAATTTGGGTAATTGACCGGTGCCGGTCATTGAAGCTCTGTTTACCATAAACGGAGGGAAAATCTCCGTATAACCGTTTTCTGTATGGACGTCCAAGAAGAAATTTATTATCGCCCTTTCGAGTCTTGAACCGTCACCTCTGTAAAAATGATATCTTGCACCGGAAACTTTAGCGGCAGTTTCCGGATCAAGAATGTTTAAATTTTTTCCTATATCCCAATGTGCTTTTGGTTCGAAGTTAAATTCTGTTGGAACTAAATGTTTTTTAATTTCTATGTTTTCGGTGTCATCCTTACCTAAAGGAACAGATTTATCCGGAATGTTGGGTATTAATAAAATATTATTTTTTATTTTTTCTTCAATTTTGGATAGTTTTTCATCATCGACTTTAATTTCTTCTTTGAGCTTAGACATTTCTTGCAAAGTTTCAGAGACATCTTCACCATTTTTCTTTTTTAGCGGGATTTCCTTGCTTATTTTGTTTTGCTCGGCACGAAGAGCTTCTTTTTTTTGCAGGAGTTGTTTTCTTTCATCATCTAAAGCTAAAAGCTTGTCTATTGTATCGGACAAGTTCTCGTTTCTGTTATTCAATGCTTCTTTAATTTCTTTTGTGTTTTCTCTTATTCTTTTGATATCTAACATTTTATTTACCTCTGTTTAATAGCTTTATTATTTTTTCCAAATCATCTTTATTGAAAAATTCTATTTCGAGTGTACCGCCGTTTTTCTTTTTCTTTATGTTAACTTTTCTGCCGAGAACATCTTTTAATGCAAGTTCGGCTTCATCATAAAAATTCGCCCTTGTACTTTTTTTTCTTGATCGAACAGGTTTTTTCTTTACTAATTTTTCTGTGTCTCGAACACTCAAATTGTTTTTTATTATTAGATCTGCAATTTCTTCGCGTTTTGCTTGATTTTCAACAGAAAGAAGAGCTCTCGCATGACCTGCAGATAAAAGACCGTCTTTTAATTGACTTAGAATTTTATCGGATAAATTCAAAAGTCGAATGGAATTTGCAACTGCCGGTCGAGATTTAGAAAGTTTACCGGCAACTTCTTCTTGAGTTAAAGAGTATTTATCCATGAGAAGCTTAATTCCTTGCGCTTCTTCAACTGCATTTAAGTCTTCTCTTTGCAAATTTTCAATGAGTGCTATTTCCATTGAATCTTTATCGCTTAAATCTTTTATTATTACAGGAACTTCTTTTAGCTTTGCGATATGAGCGGCTCGGAATCTTCTTTCTCCCGCAACCAATTGATAACGATTTTTTACGGGTCGCACCAAAAGCGGCTGTAAAACACCTTTTTCTTTTATGCTTTCGGCAAGTTCGTTCAAAGCTGTTTCGTCAAAGGTTTTTCTCGGTTGTTCGGGATTTATATCAATTTTTGAAAGAGCAAGCTTATCAGAATTTAATTCAAAATTTTCTTCTGTGCCGTTTTCATTGAAAAGCGCTTCCAAGCCTCTCCCCAGTCCTCTTTTTTTTGCCATAACTTACCCCTCTAATTATTGTTTTTGATAAACTCTGTCGCCAAATTCATGTATGCTTGAGCGCCCGTTGAGGATTTGTCATATTCACAAATAGGCAAACCAAAGGATGGCGCTTCAGATAAACGAACATTTCGCGGAATAACTGTTGAAAAAACTTTTTTTGGAAAAAAGCGCTTTACTTCTTCTACCACCATTCTTGTTAAATTCAGTCTACTGTCATACATTGTTAGTAAAACGCCTTCAATGTCTAAACTCGGATTATACAACTTTCGAACGGTTCGAACTGTTGTCATAAGCTGCGACAGACCTTCTAGAGCATAATATTCACATTGAATCGGGACTAAGAAAGAATCGGAAACAGTGAGAGCATTTAATGTTATTAGCCCTAAGGACGGAGGACAATCTAAAAAGATGAAGTCAAAATCACCCTTTATTTTTTCCAAACCGATTTTTAATCTTGATTCCCTGTTTTGTGTGTCAACAAGCTCAAGTTCGGCACCTGCCAAATTCATATCGGCGGGCAATAAATAAAGATTTTTAAATTTTGTTTTCTTGATAATTTCTTCTGCTTCGGATAAACCCATCAGTAAGTGGTATGAAGACCTTTCTAATTCTTTTTTATTGAAACCCAAACCGCTTGTGGAATTGCCTTGAGGATCAATATCTACAAGCAGAACTTTTTTTCCATTTTCACCAAGAGCGTTTGATAAATTAATAGCGGTGGTTGTTTTTCCAACACCACCTTTTTGGTTTACTATAGATATTATTTTACCCATTGAATTCTCTTTCTAATTGTTTTATATAGTTTAATTTTAGAAAAATTATAACATATTAAAAGAACATTTTAAAATGTTTCATGTGAAACATTTCAAAATGTTCAATCTTTTTATCTTTATTTATAGAGGATTTTTTTTGATTTTACCGAACGATCGTGGATATTTTTCGTCTGTGTCAAAAACTTTATCAATGACAATAAGATTTCTCTTGCCGAGATTATCAATGTCAAAAGATGATGTTTTATTTATTTCCCCGCCTAAAACTTTAATGGCATTTTTTGCTAAGCCTAATTCACTTTGAATATCCGGGCCCTTATACGAAACAAAAGAGCCTCCGGTTTTGACAAGAGGAATAGCAAGCTCGGATAATATATTGAGACCGGCTACAGCCCTTGAAACAACAAGGTCATATAAGTTTGCTCCTTTAATATTATGAGCATAATCTTCGGCGCGGGAGTGAATGATATTACCGTTTAAGGATAAAGAATGCAAGAAATAATCAACGCAGTTTAGTTTTTTTAGGGTCGCGTCTAAAAAATTCATATTAATATCAGGACACAGTATTAAAATCGGAAGACCGGGAAAACCCCCGCCGGTTCCGAGATCCAAAATATTTTCATCTTTATTTAATTCAATTGTTTTAAAAATCAGACAGCTGTCTATTATGTGCTTATATAAAATTTCAGTAGGATCAGTGATAGCAGTCAAATTTATTTTTTTGTTGGTTTCTAAAAGCAAAGAAATAAGAGTATCAAATTGTTCAATCTGGATAGGATTTAATTCAATATTTAAAGCTTCGTTAAAAGCATCCTTAATTTTATTTTTCATTATTTTCTCGTCTTAATTTTTCGAAATAAATAATAAGAACATTTACATCAGCGGGCGTTACACCGGAAATACGACCGGCTTGACCTATGTTTAACGGGCGAATTTTAGAAAGCTTTTCAACTGCTTCCAGCCTTAAGTTTGTTATTTTGTTATAGTCAGTATCTTCACGAATTTTCATGTTTTCAAGACGGCGCATCTGAGCAATACGGGCATCTTCTCTTTTTAGATATCCTTCATATTTAATGTTAATTTCAACTTGATCGGTAACCTCTTTTGGTAAATCAGGGCGAGATTTATCAAAATCGGATAATACATCATAATTAATTTCCGGTCTTTTTATAGCATCATACATACGAAGACCACTTTTTAAAGGATCTGTTCCACGTGAAACAAAAAAACTATTTATTTCTTCGTTTGGAGACAGAACAACACTTTTCAATCTTTCTGACTCTTCTTCAATAGATTTATATTTCAAAACAACTTTTTCATACGTTTCATCATCAATAAGACCAACCTTGTGACCGATATGGGTTAAACGCTTATCTGCATTGTCTTGTCTTAAAACCAAACGATATTCTGATCTTGAAGTCATCATTCGATATGGATCCATACAACCTTCAGTAACAAGATCGTCTATCAAAGTTCCTATATAGGAACTGGCTCTGTCTAAAATCATAGGTTCTTTTCCGTCGAAGAATAAAGCCGCATTAATACCGGCAACGATTCCTTGTGCCGCGGCTTCTTCATAACCGCTTGAACCGTTAAATTGTCCGGCTCCGAAAAGACCGGGAAAATCCATAAACTCCAAAGTTGGCTTTAATGCAAGAGGATCAACGCAGTCATATTCTATTGCATAAGCAGGTCTCATAACTTCAGCATTTTCAAGACCGGGAACTGTTCGTAAAGCTTGCAATTGAACGTCTTCGGGTAAAGATGATGAAAAGCCTTGTATATACATTTCGTCCGTATGCAAACCGCAGGGTTCGATAAAGAGTTGATGTCTTTTTTTATTGGAAAAACGAACGATTTTATCTTCAATTGACGGACAGTATCTGGCCCCTATTCCTTCAATTTTACCTGAATACATAGGGGAACGGTCTAAATTGTTTAAGATTATCTTTTTTGTTTCGTCACTTGTATAAGTTAAATGACAGACCACTTTGTTAGGTGTAGGCTCTTTTGTCCTAAAAGAAAATTTAACCGAGTTTTCATCTCCGTATTGGACTTCTAAGTTTGTGAAGTCTATAGATCTGCGGTTAACTCTCGGAGGCGTTCCTGTTTTAAATCGACGAAGCGGCAGATTCAATTTTTTTAACGCAGTAGAAAGACCTTTGGCGGCAAATAATCCGTCAGGTCCACTTTCAATGGATACATCCCCGATATAAATTTTTCCGTTTAAATAAGTTCCGGTTGCAATAATTACTGCTTTTGCAAGATAGACAGCTTGATACTTAGTTTTTAATCTCCAAAAACCATTTTCATAAACTAAATCGACTATTTCAGCCTGCTTTACAAAAAGATTGTCCTGTTTCTCTAAAACAGATTTCATAAATTCGGAGTAACGGCGACGGTCTTCTTGCGCTCTCGCAGAATGAATAGCCGGACCTTTACCTAAATTAAGCGTTCTTCCCTGTAAAAGACAAGCATCGGCAGCAATGCCCATTTCTCCGCCCAAAGCGTCTATTTCCTTAACAAGATGACCTTTAGAGCTGCCGCCTATTGACGGATTACATGGCATATTACCTATGCTGTCTAAATTTGTCGTAAAAACGACGGTTTTTTTACCCATTCGAGCACTAGCAAGACAGGCTTCGATTCCGGCATGACCGGCTCCGATAACAGCAACATCAAATGTATCGTATATAAATTCACTCATTATTTTCCCACACAAAATTCACTAAATATTTCTTCTACAACAGCCTTTGTCACTTTTTTTCCTTTAAGTTTCAAAAGCTCGTCGATTGCAAAATCCATTGACAGATGAACTGCATCTATTGAAAGACCTGATTTCATAGAATCAATAGCCTCGTTTAAATATTCTATCGCTTTTGTCAAGTGTCGTCTTTGTCTTTCGTTAACCAAAAAGGCGGCAGATGGATCAAAGTTGTTTAATTTAAGCAATTTTGATAATTCTGATTGAAAAGTATCGATACCGGTCTTTTCTTTGGCTGAAATAAAGATCGGATTATATTCTTTAAGCTTTGAAAGATCAATTTTCATATTTAAATCTGATTTATTTATTATCGTAAGAACGGTTTTGTCTTTACACAGTTTAAGAATTTCCATATCTTCTTCGGTTAAATTGTCAGACCCGTCAAAGATTGCGATTATAAGTTGCGAAGAGTCAATTTTATTTATTGTAGCTTTAATCCCAATGCTTTCAACAGGATCATCGCTTTTTCTTATGCCTGCGGTATCGGAAATAATCAAGGGAATGTCTCCTATCATGATTCTGTCTTCCAATATATCTCTTGTTGTTCCAGGAATATCCGTTATGATTGAACGTTCATATCCGCTCAACAGATTCATAAGTGTAGATTTTCCAACGTTAGGCTTTCCGATTATGACAGCGTTGACTCCGTCTTGAATTATCTTACCGCTGTTATAGTTCTCCTTGATTTTTATAAGATTTTGCAAAACATCAGTTATGGTTTTACAAATATCGGCATCAGCAATATTCGGTAAATCTTCATCCGGATAATCTACATAAGCTCCGATTGAAGCGGAAAGGTGCGTAAGAACTTTACAATTTTTATCAATCTCTTTAGAAATAGTTCCGTTTAATGCGTTGAAAGCAGCATGTGCGACGGATCTGGAATTTGCATTAATAAGAGTCATCAAAGCTTCGGCTTTTTCAAGAGACAGACGGCCGTTTAAATATGCTCTCTTTGAAAATTCACCGCGTTCGGCAGGCTTTGCACCCAAACTTAAAATCAAGGTCAGTATTTCTTTGAGTAAAACAACACTGCCATGACAAGAAATTTCAACGACATCTTCGCCGGTATAACTTTTACCTGATTTGAAAACGGTAACAATAACTTTATCTATTTTTTGATTGTCTTTAACTATATAGCCCAAAGCTGCTTCATATCCGTGTAATTTGGCAATTTCTTTTTTGTCGATAGGTTCAAAAATTTTGTCTGTTATTTTAATGGCTTCCGGCCCGGAAACACGAATAACACCTATACCGGCCGGTGATAGGGCTGTTGATATGGCGGCGATTGTTGAATTCATTTTGTCTCCTTAGGAAATTTTATTCTGTAAAGCATATTGCAGGACTTCATTTGCAACAGGCAGAGCGCCTGCCATACCGACAGAACCGTTGTTTTGTAAAACAACGACTACAGAAAGAGGCAGATCCTGTCGCTTGGAATAGCCGACAAAAAGAGAATGTGGCTTCTTATTTTGAACTTCGGCAGTTCCTGTTTTGCCCGCCATCATAAGATTAGGGAATTTTCTTTCGGAATAGTAATCTGTAACATTAGAACGAAGCATTGTATCAAGACGAGAAGCAACATCGCTGTCCAACATTTTTAAGTTTTGGTATTTTGTATATTTATTATTTTTTAAAAGTTTTGGAGCGACTGCATTCCCGTTGTTGGCTATAGCGGACATAATTAAACATAGGTGACAGGGGTTTGCCAGAGTTGTATATTGCCCGATTCCTGCCCATCCTCTGTCAATCGGATATGCTTTTGATAAATCGAATTTACTTTTTGTGACCGGTATACCGTCGACATAAATTCTTTTATTAAAATACATTTCCTCAGCTGTTTTTGTAAGCTTTTCATTTCCAAGTTCAACTGAGATACTCGCAAAAGCAGAGTTACAAGAATGGTTCAGAGCTTTTTGAAAACTTTGATTTCCGTGTACCCCACTGCATGTTACGAAACTGCCTTTATGCAGAGTATAACGCCCGTTACAAGAAAAGGTCCTTTCATCTATATCGGGAATATTTTCAATAGCCGACGCAGCTGTAACGGTTTTAAAAGTTGAGCCGGGGGTAAAAACACCGGATAAAAATCGATTGATATAAACACCTTCATATTTGCCCGTCTCATCCAAATTTAAATCATATGGCGGATTTTCAGGATCAAAGGTCGGAGTAGATACCATACATAAAATCTCGCCGGTTTTATAATTCATAACACCAACAGTACCCTTGTTATTACCCAGCGCTTTCAAAGCAGCATTTGAAAGTTCTGAATCAATTGTTAATGTAAGATCACTATCCGCACCATCCTTTTTTTGTTTATATATACCGTTAATCGGATCATATCCGATTAGCTGAGGTTTAAAAACAGTGTGTGCTCCTGTAGCGATAAAGCCTTTTGTATCGCCGACAGCATGTAAAGTGGACTTTCTTGTGGTTGCATCCGTGCTGTATCTTCTTTTGCCGTCTTTTGTAATGGCTAAGACTCTTCCTCGTCTGTCGTATATGGTCCCGGCAGAAACGAATTCTCCGTTGACATACAGATGATTATTCATTTTAAGAGTTGCCCATTTTCGTGCATTTTTTGCGTATGTAGAAGCCAGAACTATCGTTCCGACTAAAAAAAACACAATTATTACGGAGAGCCATTTTGAACGATTTGATATTCTATGCATTTTCTAACCTCTTTTTAAGTTTTGAAACATCTCTAAGCCATGTTCTGTTATCTGCCGCCTTTATGAAGGCAAGTAAGCCCCAACAAGAAATGGTACTGGAACCTCCTCGACTGACAAAAGGAAGGGTAACACCTGTCAAAGGAAGAAGATCGTTAATCCCAAAAACATTGAGCGAAGCTTGAAACAAAAGTAAAAACGCCGCACTGCAACATGCAATTGTATAAAAAGAGGAACGAGCACCGTTTGCATTTCTTATTGCATGAATTGCTATGACTACAAAACAGATTAAAACAGTAAATGCAATTATCATACCAAATTCTTCACAGACAAGAGCAAATACAAGGTCTTCCGCCGCGGCAAAAATTCCTCTTAATTTTCCGTTTCCTATTCCTAAACCAAGAAGACCTCCGCTTGCTGAGTAAATCATTGAACGGACTTGTTGATAACCTCCCGAGTGTGGATACTCCCATGCATGTCTGTATACGGCAAATCTTCTCATAACATAATCGGATCGAATAAGAACAACCAACGCAGCACCTAAGGCAGCGGATAAACAAACGAAAATTATTGTTCTTATGTCACCCGAGCGTAAAAAAGCGAGAACCACAAAAGTAAAGAAAAATATAAGAGCGGTTCCGAGATCTCGCATCAAGAACAATAAGATTATTGTTATAACGGAAAATATTATGTATAAGGTTAGGCTCTTTTTTTGTTGAATTTTATCAAGACTTGCAGCACCGACAAAAATAAAAGTAATTTTTACAAGTTCAGAGGTTTGAATTGAGATTGGCCCCAAAACAATCCAGTTGTAAGCTCCATGAACATTTCCGGCAAAGATCAAGGTTACAATCAAAGCAATGATTGTAACTATTGCAAACGGGACCCTAAGTTTGTCTGCTCTAGCGGGATTTTCCATGAGCTTAATCAATATGGGATATATGATTATTCCTATAACAAATGACGCGAACTGTTTGGCAAACAGACCAAATGAAAAAGATGCACTGATAACAAGAGATATTCCGGTCAAGAAAAAAGCCATACATTCGAGAGAATTGTTTGATCTTGGAAAAAGAAAGTTTGATAAGAAAAGATAAAACCATTCTATAAAGATAAAAGCACCGATAATTATTAAGTATCCGGTTAATTGTTCCGGTTTATTTATGACTATTTGCGCAAAATTAAAGACTTGAAATAATGTAATCAATAACATAATCGGAGTCCACTTAAAGCTGTTAAGTATTTTCATTATTCAATAACCTCCCGGCTTTCTAACATTTTGAAAGTTATTACGTTTGTTCCGATTTTTATCTTGTCATTATTTTCAAGTGGCATAACACGAACAATGCGTCGACCGTTTAAAAACGTTCCGTTGGATGAATTTAGGTCTTCAATTATCCAAGTGTTTTTATCAAATGAAATCAATGTATGTATCGGTGAAACACCGACTCCCTTTAGACGAATAGTAGACTGCTTCGAAGTACCTAAAGTATATTCTTCGAGTTTATCAAGTTTTATATTCAGATCTTTTGTTGCAAAATCCAGATAGTAGTTATATCGACGAACTCTTGAACCAACATCATTTTTCTGTTCTTCATAATCCATAATTACATCAATATTATTTATATTTTCTATGAATTCAAAAGCAGCGTTTCCGAAATAAATAATATCTCCGTTTTCAAGTTGAGCTTTTTTCTCAACTTTTTCAGGTCCTATAAATGTTCCGGCTAAAGAATTTGTATCAACGACAAACCATTTCCCTTTTCTTTTTGTCAGTACTGCATGAAAACGAGAAACGGTTGTATAACCTAAAACAATGTCACAAGCTTTACTTCGACCAACTGAAATTTCGTAGTTGTCGAGTAAAATTTTATCTGAATTTAATTTGTTGATGAGAAAAGCAAGGGGTTTGGTTTTTTCGTTTCCTCGAAGTAAATTTATGGCACAGCTTATTACAATAAAAATAGCAAGAGCCGGCAATAAATAACGCCCTACAGAAGTTAAAAATTCTGACATTATATTTCTCCTGATTATTAAAATGAAAACCATTAAAATCGATATAATAATATCATATTCATTTTTAAAACAAAAGATACATACAAATTAAAAGAAAGATATTAAAATTTTTTTGTTAATATTCCCTTTTGTTCATAAAATAGTAATATTTATAAAATAAAATGATTAAGAAATAGTATTTAATTTTAATTGAGTGCTAAACAGTTTTAAGCAAAGGGGAGATACACAAATGATTACAATGACTGTTGTTTTTTTAATCATTATAATTTTATCCGTTTTAGCAGGATTAGGAGTTATTTTAGGACTGATAGCTATTGCACTTCTAAATAATGGTTATGAATCCGCGTATGACGGAGCGGGACGCAAAGCATACAAAAAAAGAAAGCAAAGGAAGCAAGCAGCTGCCGCTGCCGAGCAAAAATAAAATATGAAGCAGCGATTAATCGCTGCTTTTTTATTTTAACAGAAAGAAAGTGAAAATATGACTATTAAAGAAGCAATTGAAGAAAGACATATGGTTCGACGTTATATTGACAAACCGATTCCAACAGAAATCAAAAAACAATTAGAGGAAAGAATTGAAAAAATAAACAAAGAAAATAATTTAAATTTCACACTGGTAACCGAAAGTGCCAAAGGAGTGGGATTATTAGCAAAAGCTTTGTTCAAGCCGATTGTATATAATTATATTATTTTTGCGGGCGAAGATAACGATAGTTTAGATGAAAATATAGGTTATTTTGGCTCTGATATAATGTTATATGCACAGACTTTGGGCTTAAATTCATGGTGGAACGGCGGAATGTTTTCAAGACGTGAAACAAAAAAGTTTTTTGATAAAGGGGATATAAGAGTGAACGGTGTTCTTGCAGTGGGATATGGGCAAGATCAAGGTAAACCGCACAAATCAAAAACTGCGGAAGAAATAAGCTCTTACGAGGGTAAGGCACCACAGTGGTTTATAAACGGCGTAATGGCAGTTTTGTTTGCTCCTACCGCAGTAAATAAACAAAACTTTACAATCAAAGGCAAAGATAATAAAGTTTTAATGACATATAAGAGCGGATATTTATCGGATGTAGATTTGGGAATCGGAAAATATCATTTTGAAGTGGGTGCAGGCAAAGAAAACTTTAAGTGGCAATAACAAACTCAAAGCCCTTGTTTATCAAGGGCTTTTTTGATGAGAACTTTTTTAGTTATCTTTTTTCTCGTCATAGACTTCAACGCAAAAGCCATGATAACCGCAACAAGTGCATGTTAGCTTTCTAAGTTTCGGTGTATGCCTTGCCCAAAGTGCTTCTTTAAAATTGGGCTTGAAGATTTTATGACACTTTGGACAGATATACGAAACTTTTTTGAAATAAAAGATCGAAACCAAGATGGCATATAAAACTGCCAAGATTGCCCACACAATAAGAAGCCACCATGTTTTTTCGGTTATAAACAAAACAATAGCAGTCCATTGAAGTATGTTGATGGGCAGTCCGGTAATCAACATAATTGCGTGAAGCTGTTTTAATTTTTTCTTTTGTTTCATAACATAGGCTATGTCACCGATAGATTCAACAGAGAAATCTTCGACATTTTTTAGTCCGCGTTTGATGTCATCAATCATTTCCAACTGTCTCTTGCGGTCATTTAAGTCTTCTTTAAGAATTAGTTCTTGCTGACTTAACAATACTGAAATAACATTACCCGGGTTTTTATCCGAAAGCAATTTTTTGATGCTGTTTATGGATATTCCCGCACTGCGAAGGAAACAAATAATCTTCATTCGATTTAAGTCATTTTCGGAATAAAGTCTGCGACCTCCTTCGGATAATTCGCTCGGAACGAGAATTTCTCTCGTATCGTAATATTGTACCGTCCTGACAGAGACGCCACAAAGTTTTGCTATTTCTCCTGTTGTATATTTTGACATAGATTTCCCTCCTTTCAATATGAAAGTTACACCATTACGCAACGTCATGAGCAATACCTAACGCAAGGGGATTTTTTAAAAAAGAAAATTTTTTATTTTATATATAAAAATCATAACAGAATAAATGAAATTTTTCAGCACGTATGCAAATAAAAAGGCAACATATTTTATGTCAAAAATATGTTGCCTTTATGGTCGGAGTGAAGGGACTTGAACCCCCGACATCCTGCTCCCAAAGC
>CABTZO010000004.1 GCA_902489335.1 uncultured Oscillospiraceae bacterium
ACGAACCGAGGTTAATAACCCCCGGATACATTATAGATGTTAGATTATAGATTTTAGAAATTAAAAACATAAAATAAAAATTCCCGCAAAGCGGGAATTTTATCTTAATATTCTCTTTCAGAATAATGATGAGCCTCTTCAAGCATCATATCCTTAACTTTCATAAGTTTAGTGGTCGTGCTTCTCTCATCTTCATCAAGCTTCATCTTAATATAATTGATAGTCTCTATGTATTGAGGAATCATAACGTGTTCAAGTGCATTAACTCTTCTTCTTGTCTTTTCAATTTCCGAAGCCATAAGTTGACATGATTTTTCAACTTCTGCAAGTTTCAGCATTTTAGGCATTATATCGGAAAGAGAAGAAACTGCGTCATCGAGATCGCTTGAAGTAAAAGAATATCCGTAAGAATATATGTCGTTTGTATCTGAAGTTTTGTATTTGACTTTAAATTCCGGTATAAGTACACTCATTACGTTTTTATTTTCGATTTTAAGGCTCATTTTCTGCATCGGGAGCATTAAAGCAACGTTTAAAGCTTCGTCACTCATAACCGAACGCGCGATTGCCATATGAACGTTAGCTGCCTTGATCTTATTTTCAACTTCCAAACGAAGTTTTTTATTTTCACGAACAAGGTCAATAAACTGTCTCATAAGCTCGTCCCGCTTATCCTTAAGCAACTTATGTCCCTTAATTGCGACAGAAAGTTTTTTCTTAAGGTTGGAAAGCTCCATCCTGGTAGGATTAACATTAAGTCTGGCCAAAAAATCTCACCTACTTTTTATCATAATATTGATCAAGCATTTCATCACTGATACGTTTGAGTTCTTGTCTCGGAAGCATTCTGAGTAAATCCCAGCCAAGATTCAAAGTTTCTTCAATAGTTCTGTTGGTGGTAAAGCCTTGAGATACATATTGTTTTTCAAATTCATCCGAGAATTTTGCATAAAGGAGGTCAAGTTCTGTAAGAGCTGCTTCACCTAAAATTGTCATGAGTTCTTTAGCGTCTTTACCTCTTGAATATGCGGCAAAAAGCTGGTTCATGGTTGAGGAGTGATCTGCTCTTGTCTTTCCCTCACCTGTTCCCTTATCTTTAAGACGGGAAAGTGACGGTAAAACATCAATCGGAGGTGTAATTCCCATTCTGTTAAGTTCACGAGAGAGAATGATCTGTCCCTCTGTAATGTAACCCGTTAAGTCGGGAATTGGGTGAGTCTTGTCATCTTCAGGCATTGTTAAAATAGGAATCATAGTTATTGATCCTGCTTTTCCTTTTTGACGTCCTGCTCTTTCATACATTGTAGCAAGGTCGGTGTAAAGATAGCCGGGGTAACCTCTTCTTCCGGGAACTTCTTTTCTTGCGGCAGAAACTTCTCTCAGTGCGTCAGCATAGTTTGTAATATCGGTCAAAATAACCAAAACATGCATTCCTTTTTCAAAAGCTAAGAATTCAGCACAGGTAAGAGCCATTTTAGGAGTTGCAATTCTTTCAACCGCAGGGTCATCTGCGAGATTTGTGAACACAACGGTTCTGTCAATAGCTCCTGTTTCTCTGAAGCTTTCTACAAAGAAGTTTGATTCTTCGAAAGTAATTCCGAGAGCTCCGAATACAACGGCGAACTTCTCATCTTTACCTAAAACCTTTGCCTGTCTTGCAATCTGAGCGGCAAGTTCGGCATGAGGAAGACCGGAAGCTGAGAAGATAGGTAATTTTTGTCCTCTTACAAGTGTATTAAGTCCGTCAATAGCACTTACACCTGTTTGAATAAATTCAGAAGGATAGTCACGAGCTGCCGGGTTCATCGGTGCACCGTTAACATCAAGTCTTTTTTCCGGAATAATTTCGGGTCCGCCGTCAATGGGATTTCCGAGTCCGTCAAAAACACGTCCGAGCATATCTTCAGAAACACCAAGTTCCATTTGGTGTCCGGAGAATCTAACCTTACTGTCAGCAAGGTTAATACCGGCAGAGCTTTCAAAAAGCTGAACTAACGCATTTGTTCCGTCAATTTCCAATATTTTGCAACGACGGGTTTCACCGTTTGCAAGTTCAATTTCGCCGAGTTCGCCGTAAGTAACGCCCTCAACGTCCCTGATTAGCATCAGAGGACCGGCGATTTCTTGAATACTTCTATACTCTTTTGGCATTAGTATTCCTCCTTTCTTGCAATAGCGTCATTAAGTTCACGAGTTAAGTCATTGTCAATCTTTTCATAGGAAGTATCAACATCTTCCTCTTTGATATACTTAAATCTTCCGATTGCTTCTCTGACAGGAAGAGAGATGATGTCTTCCATGTTTGCGCCTTGATTAAGTGCTTCAATTGAGCGCTCATAGAAGCTAACAACAAGTTGCATCATTTTATGTTGCTTGTTGAGAGAAGTATATGTATCGACTTCATGGAAAGCAAGTTGATGTAAAAAGTCCTCACGTATAGAACGAGAAGCTTCCATTGTAAGTCTGTCCGGGTCGGAAAGTGCGTCCACACCAACCATCTTAACTATTTCTTCAAGTTTTGACTCTTCTGAAAGAAGACCAAGCATTTTTCCTCTAAGGGTTGTCCAATCATCAGATACATTTTTATTGAACCATTGTCCTAATTGATCTGCGTAAAGAGAATAACTTGTCAACCAGTTTATTGCAGGGAAATGTCTTTTATATGCAAGAGCTGCATCCAAAGCCCAGAAAACTTTAACGATTCTGAGTGTTGCCTGAGAAACAGGTTCTGAAATATCGCCTCCGGGAGGAGATACGGCACCAATAACAGACAAAGCACCTTCTCTTTGATCTTTTCCTAAAGAGATAACTCTTCCTGCTCTTTCATAGAATTGTGCTATACGAGAAGCAAGATATGCAGGATATCCTTCTTCACCGGGCATTTCTTCAAGTCTTCCTGACATTTCACGAAGCGCTTCTGCCCAACGAGAAGTTGAGTCAGCCATCAAGGCTACGCTGTATCCCATATCTCTAAAGTATTCTGCAATTGTGATTCCTGTATAAACAGAAGCTTCACGGGCTGCAACAGGCATATCGGAAGTATTTGCAATCAAAACTGTTCTTTCCATAAGTGATTTACCGGTGTGTGGGTCTATAAGCTCGGGGAATTCGTTGAGAACTTCCGTCATTTCGTTACCACGCTCACCACAACCAATGTAAACAACTACGTCAGCTTCAGCCCATTTTGCAAGTTGGTGCTGGGTTACAGTTTTACCGCTTCCGAATGGTCCGGGAATTGCAGCAACTCCGCCCTTTGCTATCGGGAACATAGCGTCAACAACTCTTTGTCCGGTAACAAGCGGTTTATCGGGATTGATTTTTCTTGAATAAGGTCTTCCAATACGAACAGGCCATTTTTGCATAAGTTTTACCTGTTCAATTTCACCGTTGTTTTCAATCTCGGCAACTATCTCTTCAACAGTATAGTCGCCCTCGTTTATTGATTTAACAACTCCACCTTTGCTTTTAGGCGGAATCATAATTTTATGATTTATAATATCGGTTTCCTGAACTGTACCGATAATATCTCCGGCTTGAACTTCGTCACCGACACTTACAGTCGGAACAAAATGCCATTTTTTATCTCTGTCCAAAGACGCAACTTCAATTCCTCTTGTGAGGTTGTTTCCCGTTTTTTCGAGAATTTTTTCAAGAGGTCTTTGAATTCCGTCAAAAATAGAAGTAATGAGTCCGGGTCCCAATTCAACGGAAAGAGGAGCTCCTGTGGATTCAACGGGCTGTCCCGTTCCGAGTCCTGAAGTTTCCTCATATACCTGAATAGAGGCTCTGTCTTCATGCATTTCTATTATTTCGCCGATAAGTCTTTCGTCGCTGACACGAACAACGTCAAACATATTTGCGTCTCTCATGTCATCAGCGATAACTAAGGGGCCGGAAATTTTGGTAATAGTACCTTTTGTCATTCAGTATCACTAGCCTTTCTAAAAATTTTACTTGTCTGACAGAATATCCGAACCAACTGCCTGTTCAACTGATTTCGAAACATTTTTCATTCCGAGACCGGTATTACCGCTTACACCCGGAATAAGTATTATAGACGGCAAAGGTTCACTTGAGTATCTGTCGATTTCTTTTTCAATTTGTGAAGCCAAATATTCTGTAATATATATTACAGCATAATCAGAAGCCACAAGTTGTCGAAGACAAGTAACGGCTTCATCGGGATCATCTATGGGAAAGATAGTGAGACCGATTGAAGCAAAACCGTAGATACTGTCTTTATCACCCATTACGGCAACTTTATACATAAGATGATCTCACCCGCTTTCTAATAACATCTGCAGATAAATCGTTTTTCTTAGCTGCAAGAATTATTCTTATTGTCTTGAGTTCGGTTTCCTTTGCAATATAGTATGCAATTAAGGGACCTACACCGAAGTTTTCTGCTTTTTCATGTCTGATCTGTTCAATTATCAAATCATCGCACCATTTTTCAAAAGCCGAAGAATCGGTTTCAAGATATTTTTTAGCTTCGGCATACGGAGTTTCCGTCAAGGCTTCCAAGAAAGCCTCCTTGCCGACAATTGCTGATTGTATCATCGTCTCTTTTGAAAGAGTTTTGCACTCGGAAACGGAAAGATCCATATAATCTTTTGACTTGTTTGTCAAAATACATCTGTAAAGATTCTTAATGTTTGCAGTAGCAACATAAATTTCAGCAATGTTTTTACAGAGTTTTACTTTCGTCTTATCTGCCATTTCCAACATTATATCCAAAGTGGCCTTATCGATTATCGCATCGGCAACTTGACCGTTTCCGGACTCGGTTAACACATTGTAGGCTTTTACTGCCGGCTCAATCATATACTCTGGCAACTCATCAAATTTACGCTCATCAATCAAATTTATAATCTCTTCAATCGGATTGATTGTAGGTTCGATATAGCATCCTTTTTTGTCATGATCGGAGATTATAGATTTCAAAGTTGCTTTAAGGGCATGCATATCATTTTTTACAATGAGAAAATCTAAATCATTTTCATGAGGCATAATTTCAGATAAAAAAGCCCATGTGTTTTTTGCATATTTATAGAGCACGTCATCATAATCTGCACCTGCTTTAAACTCTCCGAATCCTGATTCGGTCAGCTTTTTCAGAGCAAATTCATAATCTCCGCCGGTTATAAGCTGTTCAATGTCATTCTCACCGAGTAATGACTGTTCATTTGCCTTAATACGAGCCACTGCGTAGGTATAATCATATTGATTCATTCATATAACTCCTCTCAAAGCGGTATTAAGCAAATATCAATTTATATACTTTGTCTTTAAGCAGTTCTTTCTTATCGGATACAATCGCATCAAAAGTACAATTTATATCTACGTTTCCATATTCAAGAACTACCCCGTTTTTAATCATAGCCGGATTTTTTGATATTTCGAGTTTTCCGCCTTCGGGCAAAACTGAATTTAAGTCCGACTCAAAGCCATCGGGAAGTCTGTCTAAATCTCTTTGTGAGAAAAGTGCAACGCCCTGCATATCGGTCGCATACTCACCAACAAGCTTTTTTACAACATCAAAATATTCATTATCCGGGAGGTCATTTAACATAGAAAGTGCAGAATTAATGGTATCTTCAATAATTTCGTTTTCCGTTTTAAGTTTAATATTTTTTGTTTCTAATTTGGCTGCTGATTCTGCTCTTGCGATAATGTTTTCCGCCTCTTTTTCTGCATTAGAAAGAGAAGTTTCAGATGCTTTTTCTGCTTCAGCTTTAGCTTTCGAAATTATTTCAGAAGCTTCAGTTTCAGCTTGGTAAACAACATATTCAGCATTTGCAACAGAATCACTGGAGATTTTATTTAATATGTTCTCTAATCCTGCCATTTTATCCTCCTTAATTATTTCTTCTTTAATATGTTTTTATTTAACGTATTGTAAAAGAAGAATAGAAATCAGAAGTGCTAAAACTGCATAAGTTTCAACCATAGCAGAGAAGATAATACCTTTACCGCTCTGTGTCGGTTGTTTAGATGTGATCGCACATCCTGCAACAGCAACTTTTGCCTGATAAATAGCAGAGAGAAGACCAACGATTGCAATCGGAAGGCCTGCCATTAAGAGTCCGCCGCCCTGTGCAATTGTAAGTGTATAATCGAATGCTCTGATTTTGTTCATCATAAGGAACCCTGCAAGGAATCCATAAAGTCCCTGTGTACCGGGAAGGATCTGTAAGATAAGAACCTTACCGAATTTTGACGGATCTTCTGTAACTACCCCGGCAGCTGCCTCACCTACAAGACGAACACCAAGTGCTGAACCTACACCGGACAAAGCAACGGTAACCGCTACTCCCAAAAGTCCTAAAATAATTCCTAAATAAGCTGACATAATCAATTTTCCTCCTTGATTTTAAATGTTTGTGTATTTATTCTTAAAGGCTTAAAGAGCTTTCCGCCACCTTCATAGAACTTTCCAAAGAACTCAACATATTGCAGACGATTTGTGTGAACATAGGCACCGATAAGGTTGATACCAAAGTTTATTGTGTGTCCGAATATGGCAATGATAATAAATGCTATCGGATTTCCCATCATTGCAGCAAGTTCATTAATAACTGATGCTATAACTCCGGTACAAAGACCGAGAGCAAGCAATCTTGCATAGGAGAGAATATCTCCCAAATAACCTGACGCCGCCGAATATACATCGTTAAGACCCGAGAAAAGTCCACCGATTATTTTGCCGAATTTTTCTTTGTTCTTTATCGCTATAATCATAGGGCCTACAAGCATAGATACAACACCGACGAGTAAAATAACTGTAAATACCTGTGAGTTGTTTTTTAAGAAATTATCTATAAAAACAGTTTGAGGATTTGAACTTAAAGCGTCTCCACCGATTTGAGTGTTGATTATCGGTAAAACTCCGATGAGTAACAGTATTGGCGGAACATTTGTAAAAATGCCCTCTAAATATTCATGATTTTTCTTCATCATTTTATACATATTCATTATCAGTCCGACCGAAAGATGAATAATACCTATGAAGAAACAAAAGAGCAGAAACGGTGTGGTGTAATCCAAGGTGTTAAACCAATAAAGGTGTTTACTCGTTATTATGTCCATTTCCTTGCCTTTGAGTCCGCCTGCTATATATCCGGGCAAATCTCCAAACCAGCTGTTGAACATAATTCCCCAGAATGTCGTTCCGAGTCCGAATAACAGACCAAAGTTTATTGTCTTCTTCTTTTCGGGTTCGAGCTTGAATCTGAGTTTAATGAAAAGACAGGCAATTACCATTAAAATTCCGTAACCCGCATCTCCGAGCATCATTCCGGCAAGCATGAAATAGAAAAAAGTCATTACCGGATTAGGATCGATATCGTTGTGCGAGGGCGGTGAATACATTTCTGTAATTGACTCCATTGTAGCCGGTAAAGCTTTACTTTCCACAGCGGTCGGAACAATTTCGTCCTCATTGTCATAATCAGGCTCAATGATATTGTAAGCAATATCAAACTTAGCTTCTATTTTTGAGACAAATTCATTAACATATTTTGTCGGAATATAACCTGTTATGACAAAAACATTATTTCCAACCTTCATATCTTTGATAGCTTCATATTTATCAAATCTTAAAGTAAGGTAGTCCGAAAGAAATTTAATATCTTTTCTGAAACTTGCTTTTTCTTTGATTTTATCTTCAGAATCTTGAATTATTTGCTCACATTCCGCAATTTTTTCTGTAAGACGCTGATGTCTAACCTTTGGTGGATTTACCGTGGGATCAGAAACCGGAACGAAGTCCAAACTTCTCATTAAAGCCGAAAGTTTTTCTCCGTCTTCTTTTTTAGAAACCGCAGCTACAGCGGTAACCGTCTTAGTTTGACTTATTATTTCAAAATCGCAGTCAAGTTCGGGTTCTATTTCAGCCGCCCGAAGCGCTATATCGTTTGAAGATTTGAAAGGAGCTGTGCTGGTTCCGAAAACTACAGCAGTGTTTTCAGTTCCTGTAAATGATGTAGGAACATCAAGAGACAGCCAAGGTTCGATTGATTCCAAGCCTGTCTTTGCTCTGATAATTTCAACTTTAGAGTCATTTATTTTTTTATCAAGTGACAAAATCGAATAACATACATTTAAAACATCATCAAAGTTTTGAATCTTTTTTGTAAAGTCAGAAACGCTTATTTCTTCGCGCGGAGCAAAAGAGCTCAAAACAGATGATTTTTCAGGTTTGTATTGATCCAACAATTTCAACGCGTCTTTTGCAACTTCTTTATAGTTTTCTAACTTGTTACAAATTTCTGCGCTGTTGATTTCACTTAAAGCGTCATCATCACTGTCAACGGAGATAAGTTCCATATTGCCGAGTCTTTGAATCATATCAATCAAAGACTTACTGTCTCTTAGCAAAGCGACAATTTCGATCTTCTTCATATCTAATATAGCCATAAAACACCTCCTAATCTAAAATAAAAAATCTCCCTTTATTGATTAAGGGATTATAGCCTCTATTACTGCTCTCTGAGCATTTTGAGTTTCGGCTAAAGTATTCTTTTTTAAATCAGAAGCTGATTTCAAAGCTTTTGCGCGTTCAAACTCTTTGATTTCCGCAGCCTTCTCTTTGGCATTTTCAATAAGTTCATTTGACTTTTGAATGTCCGCCTGTTTCGATTCGGCAATTAAAGCTTCCGCCTTTGCCTTAGCTTCAGAAATTATTTCTGCCGATTTTTCAATGGCTTTTTTATCATTGTTTACGGCATCTCTTTCTGCTTGTAAAACCTTATTTATCATTTCAGAGGCCAAGTTCATATCACCCTTTCTTATTCTTATAAATTTTCTGACTAATTATATCAATTAAGATTTTCAAAATCAATAAATTCACAAATCATTTACACTAAATTATCTGTAAATTAGGAATTTTGCACATACATATAATTTGTAAAGATAATAATGCTATGATAAAATAAATTGACTAAAATTTGGAGGTAAACGATGTCTGCAGCAAATGGTTCATCTAAAAAATTACATTCGGGACAAGTCGCAGGTAGATTAGGCATAATAGCCCTTCCCGGATGTGAAGATTTTGCAAAAAAGGTCGATAAATATATTGTCAATTGGCGAAATGAAATGCTCAATGAAGAGACAAACTCTCTCTTATATGAAGGATATTACAGAGACACATATTTAATAGATATTAGCTTACCGAGATTCGGAACCGGCGAAGCAAAGGCAGTTGTTAATCAATCAGTCAGAGGATATGATATCTTCATATTGATTGATGCTTTTAATTATAATGAAACTTTCACCATGCATGGTATGGAAGTTCCTATGTCTCCCGATGATCATTTTAACAATTTAAAGAGAGTAATTGCCGCAATGGCAGGAAAAGCTAACAGAATAACTGTAATAATGCCGATGCTCTACGAAGGAAGACAGCACCGCAGAGCTTCAAGAGAATCATTAGACTGTGCAATTGCATTAAACGAACTTTGTAATGTATATAATGTAGACGGAATATTGACGGTTGATGCTCATGATGCAAGAGTCCAAAACGCAATACCTCTAAAAGGCTTCGAAAATGTATCACCTGTTTATCAGATGATTAAAGCTTTTGTGAAAAATGTAGACAATCTTAACTTAGATAAAGAACACACAATAATCGTATCTCCTGACGAGGGCGGAATGTCAAGATGTATTTACTATGCTACTGTTTTAGGCTTGGACGTGGGAATGTTCTACAAAAGACGCGATTATTCAACAATAATTAACGGAAGAAATCCTATAATTTCTCACTCTTTCTTAGGTGATGATGTCAGAGGTATGGACGTTATGGTTGTTGACGATATGATTTCTTCAGGCGATTCAATGATTGAAGTTGCTTCAAAGCTCAAAGAAAAAGGTGCAAAGAGAATTTTCATTTTCTCATCTTTCGGTATATTTTGCGATGGCTTGGCTTCTTTTGACAAAGCCTATGATGAAGGAATAATAACTAAAGTATTTACAACAAATCTTATTTATCGTTCGGATGAACTCAAATCTAAACCTTGGTATGTGGAAGTTGATATGTCAAAATATATCGCCTATTTCATAGACAATATTAACAACGAACATTCAATAGCTAAACTTCTCAATCCTGTTGACAGAATAAATAATTTCTTGAAGAAAAACGGATTAAAAGACTAAGAAAGCATTTGTAAAAATTCTGCTTCACCTATCTTTTTTATTCCAAGTTCATCTGCTTTTCTTTCTTTAGATCCTGCATCTTCTCCGACAATTACATAATCTGTGTTTTTTGAGACGGATGATGAAACTTTCCCCGAATTATCTTCAATAAGTTTTTTCATTTCGTCTCTTGAATATGTGGGAAGTTTTCCGGTAATAACAAACTTCAGACCCTTAAGTTTTTCAGAATTTATAACATTTCCATAATTCATATTAAGTCCGAATTCTTTAAGTCTGTCTATAAGTTCTTTATTTTCAGTCAAATAAAAAAACTTTTTAACGCTGTCTCCCGTTATGCTTCCTATTCCCTCAATCTGCGACAACTCTTCCGTTGTCGCTTTTATTATTTCATCCATACTTCCAAAGTGTTCGGCAATAATTTTTGCGGCTCTTTGACCTACATAGTTTATTCCCAAAGCGTTTAGCAAAGATGACAAGTCTTTTTTCTTGGATTCTTCTATTGCCTTTATTAAATTATCCGCCGATTTATCGGCAAATCTCTCAAGTTTTAACAAATCTTCCTTTTTGATTTCATATAAATCCGAAGGAGATTTCACAAGACCGCTGTCAACTAAAAGTTTTACTGTCTGTTCCCCCATTCCGTCAATATCCATTCCATTCTTTTCACAAAAATGGATTATGTTATATAAAAGTCTTGACGGGCATGAAAGATTTTCACATCTAACCGCACTCATATTTTCATCACGAAGGACAACAGATCCACATGACGGACAGATCTTAGGATATATAAAATAATCTTTGTCGTCAGAATAATCTAAATTTGAAACAATTTCGGGTATTATTTCCCCGGCTTTTCTGATTGTGACTCTGTCGCCTATTTGCAGTCTTCTGTCTTTTATGTAATCTTCGTTATGCAAGACAGCTCTAGACACCGTAGATCCGGAAATAAAAACAGGTTCTAAAACGGCAGTAGGCGTTAAAACCCCCGTTCTTCCGACATTTATTTCTATATCAATAATTTTTGTCTCTTTTTCTTCCGGTTTATACTTAAATGCTACCGCCCACTTTGGATGTTTTGAAGTTGCACCTAAAGTTCGTCTGATTTCAAGATTATCTACTTTAACTACTGCTCCGTCGATATCAAAAGGTAGGCTCTGACGCATTGTTCCGATTTTTTCTATTTGTTCAATAATTTCTTCGTTTGTTTTGCATTTCTTATATCCGTCTATGACAGGAAAACCTAAGCTTTTCATTTCTTCCAAAGATTCAAAGTGGGTTTCAAAAACTTTGTTTTCGATATCCTGAACATTGAATATAAAAATATCAAGTTTTCTTGACTTTGTTACTTTACTATCCTTTTGTCTCAAAGAACCGGCTGCAGCATTTCTCGGATTCTTAAACGGATCTACATCATTTTTTATTTGTTCTTTTACAAGTTCATCAAAAACTGATTTTTTCATATAAACTTCGCCGCGAACTTCAAGTCTACCGTCTTTGAAATCAATAGAATTCGGAATGCTGTCAATAGTTCTTAAATTAGCGGTAACATTTTCTCCGACATCACCGTTTCCGCGAGTTGATCCGACTGATAAAACTCCGTTATTATATAAAAGCGAACAAGAAAGCCCGTCAATCTTTGGTTCAACAACAAAATCAAGATTTTTATATTCTTCTCTCAGTTTATCAATAAATTCGAGAACTTCATCATAAGAAAATACATCTTTTAGGCTGTCCATTCTAACTCTGTGAACGACGGGAGAAAAAAGTGCAGATGCTTCTCCGCCCACATTTTCCGTAGGAGAACTTTCGGTTACATATTCTGGATATTCTTTTTCTAAATCTTCAAGTTCTCTGTATAATTTGTCATATTCGAAGTCCGAAATCGACGGATTGTCCTTATTATAATATTCATCCGAATATTTTTTTATAAGCTCTTTTAATTTGATTATTCTGTTTTTTATATCTTCTGACATGAGTATCTCCAACAAAAATTATTTGAATCTAATTATAGATTAAATCAAAAAATTTATAAAGTAAAATATAATTACATATAGCGCCGTTTAACCTTATTATATTATTTCATTAACCGTCAATTCTCTATTTATCGGTAGACCGAAGTACCCGGGATTAATAATCCCGGGCTACCGGAGAGGAGGAAAATTACGGTCGATGTTTCGGGCATTCCAAGGCGCGCCACACCGTAGAGAACTATTATCAACCGCCCGTGCCGCTTTTCAAACAAATTATTTATTTGTATATAAACTTATGTACCCGGGATTAATAATCCCGGGCTAACATGTGAGGGAAATTACGGTCGATGTTTCGGAAATTTCAAGGTATGCCCCACTCCACTGTAGCGAGCGATTATCCCCATCCACCGTAGCGGGCGATTATCAATCGCCCGAACATGTTTGTCGGTAAATTGATGAACCGGGGGGTTGGTAACCCTCGGCTAACGTTAAGGGTTGGTCTACCCTTTAATGTCTAAAAAAACGATTCCCTTTTGGGAATCGTTTTAGAATAAAAATTGTTACGCTAAATTTTTGCCAAATTCAATACAGTCTAAGATACCTTGTTCATCGGGAGCATCATTACAGATTAGACTTTCTTGAATAAGATTTGCATTAGCATTTTTGCAAACTTCTTCCCAAGATCTCATCCACTCTCCGTCTCCCCAACCGTAAGAACCGAAAAGAGCAATATCTTTTCCGCCTAAATTAGGTTGACAGCTCTCAAACATAGGTGAAAATTCTGTTTCTTCAAGCTCTTCGTCTCCCATTGACGGACAACCAAAAGCAATAACATCATAGTTGTCGAGATCAGCGGAATTAAAATCTGAAGCTTCAAAAACATCGATTTTTGCTCCGGCCTCTTCTGCGCCTTTTTGTATTTGTTCTGCCATAGCTTTTGTGTTTCCGGTACCTGACCAATAAACGATAGCAATATTTTTCATATGTTTCCTTTCAAGCACATATTCGTTTTTTTACACAGAGTTCTTCTATTGAAACACCTCTTTTATATCTTAAAATCAATTGTTCTCTGCATTTTTTATATTTTTCAAATAGTTTAATTGAATCTTCAACGTCGGAATAAACTTTCCAACAACCTGCGCACTTATAATTTTTTGCTCTGTTTTGTATGAAACCTAAAACATCATCGGGAGGATAGCCTAAAAAAAGTCCAAACTCATGGGGGAATTCTTGCCAATCTGAAAGTCTGTTTTTTAAACATTTAATGCAACACTTAAAATCCGAATTGGGATAACCACAGTCACATAAAATATCGCAGGCTTTTTTATTCTTAAGTTCCGCCTTAACCAAAAACGGTCGATATAAATAAATCAAAGCCCTGTTCTGATTAAAGTTTAGCGGGATTGCAATTACTCCTTTTTCCCTGAGTTTAATATTTAGATTTCTCAAAGCTGAAATGAGTTCGCGTTTTTTACAAAATTCACAACTGAAAGCATTTGCCGATTTTATACCGGCAAGAGTCGGTGCACAACATTCAACGACTAATTCTTCAAACATTATTATTTAGAAGATAATTCCTTGTCTACGATCATTCTGGCTGCAAGATTATCACAAGCTAATGTAAAGTTGTCAACAATTTCTCTCGCTAAATCTTCCTCTTCGATTTGTTCTTCAATAAACTGATGCATAAATATTTCTGTTGCATAGTCATCTTCATTTTTTGAAACATCGTGAATATCGAAAATTCTCTTTGTAACTTGCATTTCATGTTCTAAAACTATTTTTGCAACTTCAACAGGTTCCATATCGGAAAATTCTTCCATATGAATATCTTTGAGAGTAGGTTTAACTCCTCTTTTATGCATATAGTCGATGAATTGCTTTGCGTGATCCAATTCTTCTTCATAGTGTTTAGCAAGAAAAGCTGAGTATCCCTTATAATTTTTTTCTTCCATTAATAAAGATAAATTTAAATATATATAAGCTGAATAAAGCTCAAAATTTATCTGTTCATTTAATGCTTCAATAACTTTCTTTTCCATTAGAATACCTCTTTCATATTTTTATTAAGTTAGCCTTAACTAACTATTTACATTATACATAAGTTTTCAAAAAAATCAATCCTTTAATTTGATATAAAATTTCATTGTTTTATGTATATTTTTAATTTTATAATCCGCTATTTCACGGCGTGACGCTTTTTAATATCTATGTTATAATTTCAAAGTTATTATTTATTCTTTTATAATATGATTTAATAAAGGAGACATTAATGATTTTAGTATCAGACATCGGGAATTCAAACATAACAATAGGAATTTTTGAAGACGACGAATTGATTATGAACGCACGAATAAACACTGATAAGAATTATACGATTGACCAATTTGCCGTAACATATTATGAGATTCTAAAAATAAACAAAATTGATATAGAAAAAATTGAAGGTTCAATAATAAGCTCAGTTGTTCCGGAAATTACTTTGTCGATAAAAAAAGCTATTGAAATTGTAACAAATTCGATTTCTCTGATTGTAGGTCCGGGAATTAAAACAGGACTGAATATTTTAATTGATGATCCCGCAGAACTCGGTGCCGACTTTGTAATAGCTTCTGTCGCAATCAAGAAAAAATATCCCCTTCCTTGTATCTGCTATGATTTAGGCACAGCCACGAAAATTTTTATCGTCGACAAAGACGGCGCCTTCATCGGAGGCGCAATTGCACCCGGAGTCAAAGTTTCTCTGAACGCACTTTCGTCTAACACTTCTCTTCTCCCCTATATCGGGCTTGATATTCCAAAAAAATATATAGGAAAAAATACTTCGGAGTGTATGCTTTCCGGTTCAGTTTTAGGAACTATTGCAATGCTCAAGGAGCTAAAGTTTAAAATGCAAAAAGAACTTAACGAAGAATTTAAGACTTCAGTGATAACCGGAGGTTTAGCATCAAGAGAGCTTGCAAAATATATTGATAAAGATTTAGTCTATAATGAGAATCTTCTGTTAGAAGGTCTCAATGAAATATACTTGAAAAATTAATGATTTATGCGCCGTATCTTACGAACGACAGCAAGGAGGAAATTATGAAAGAAAGAAAATCGAAAAGTCAGACTTTGAAAACCGTTAAACTTACTCAGCTGGCATTTTTAATCGCAGTTATTATCCTCATGACCTTTACTCCAATAGGATACATACCAATCGGACCTTTAAAAATCACTTTGCTTTTACTGCCCGTTGTTTTGGGAGCTATTTTACTCGGACCGTCCGGCGGTACGATTTGCGGATTGGCCTTTGGCTTATCAAGTTTTATAACCTGCTTTACGGGTGATGCCTTTGGTGGAGCCTTGGTTTCAATAAACCCCTTTTATACTTTTATAACCTGTGTTGTTACAAGAACAGTTATGGGTTATTTGACAGGCCTTTTATTTAAGAAAATAAAAAAAGATGAGAAGACTTTACCTCTCATCTTAACTTCAGCCACCGGAGTTTGTCTAAACACATTTTTGTTTATGGGTGCAATTATTTTATTTTTCAGAAATGCGCCCGTTGTCACGGGTTGGATGAAATCACTGGGTGCAAATAATTTATTTACTTTTCTGATTCTTGCAGTCGGTGTTAACTTTTTAGTTGAACTTCTCGTCACCGTGATTTTATCGGTTGCAATTTCAAAAGCTATGTTTAAAGCCTTTAACAACCAAAAGACTAATTAGTCTTTTTTGTTCTTTAATTTGACAATCTCTTCCATAAAAGTATCTATATCACTGAAATGTCTGTAAACTGATGCAAACCTTACATAAGCA
The DNA here is from genome assembly GCA_902489335.1 of uncultured Oscillospiraceae bacterium. Lineage (GTDB taxonomy): Bacteria > Bacillota > Clostridia > Oscillospirales > Acutalibacteraceae > JAUNLX01. The sequence goes on from CABTZO010000004.1 coordinate 15,924, forward strand.
ACTTCGTCCAATTTTTTTAACGATTCCATGACAAGTTCTCCAATCTGCGTGGAATGAACTTCTCTTTCAAGTGAGTTTTGCAATTTTGACTCTATATTGCTGACAACCTCTTCCATTTTTTTTGCAGAAACAGGTCTTTTTTCACAAGCTGCCATGATTCCTTTGAATAATTTATCCCTATCGAAAGGTTCACGAGAATTGTCCTTTTTTATTACTATGAGCGGAACGGATTCAACAATTTCATAGGTAGTAAACCTTTGTCCGCAATTTGTGCATTCTCTTCTGCGCCTAATCTTTGTTCCCTCATCAGTGGGTCGAGAATCAATTACTTTACTGTCAAGATTTGAGCAAAACGGGCATTTCATACAATCACTCCTATATGGCGCAGATTTTTTATTTTTGTTTAAATATACAATATATTACATTGTATTGCATTGTTTACATTGTATCACAGTCATTATTGAAGTTTCAAATTGAGAATATCGTTTATATTATAAAGGAGAGTATTTTGAATAATTCAAAAGTAAAAATAATCGGAATTACAGATTTAGGGGAAAAAGTCTCCGCTGCAGCCGGCAGAATCTCAACTCGTGAGGGAAGATGCTCGGATATGCTTGATTTATCCGAAGATAGCAAAAAGAACATAGATTTTATATCAAGAGTTACCGGAAGTGGCCATAATTCCATTGTTGAGCATACATATTTTAATTTGATATTTGAAGATGTATCTGTTTATTTTGAGCAATTTTTAATTGAATTTCGTCTAATGTCATTCACCGTAAAATCCAGAAGATATGTTGATTTCAATGATGTAGGATTTTATATTCCCGATAACATGCAACCGCAAGACGAAGAGAAATATAAAAAACACATGAATTCTCTTTTTTCGGCTTACGGAGAACTTCTTGATTTAAATATTTTGAAAGAAGATGCAAGATTTATCCTGCCCTATTCTCTTCACAGTAACATATTTTGTTCGTTAAACGCCAGAGAACTCATTCATCTTTTATTTGTAATGCTTTACGGAAAAAAAAGTCATATTGCAGAAATAAAAACTCTTGGGCTTTCAATTTTAAAGCAGGCAAAAGAAATTGCACCCGGAATTTTAAATAATTTTGAAGAACGCTCAAAAGCCAAGCTTGATAATTTAAGTAAACCTCTTAAATTTAATAAATCTAATAAATCGAACGAAGACCTTCCTCTTGTTGAGCTTTTATCGAGCACCGATAATCCTTATGAAATCATTTTGCAATCGGAACTTGTTTATAACAGTGGTTACTCAAGAGAAAACGCAAATCAATATTTAAATGATAATGAATTTATGAACGACCTTATGAATAACCTTGTTAAATCAGAAAGACCGAGAGCACTTGAACATGCGTCTTACAGTTTTCAATTTAACAATGTTTCTCTCCCCTGTCTTACACACTTTGCAAGACACAGAATTTGGTCGCTTTCAATACCGCCACTTGAAGACACAGACCGAACAGCTTTTAAGATTCCGCCGTCAATTATGGAAAATGAAAAAGCTCTTAAAATTGTAAAAGAAAAGTTGAAAGAAAACATTGACTTATATAATGAGTTTATCAAGAAATATGATGATTCAATAACCTGTTATTTATTGCTCTCAGGGAACACCTTGAGTTTTACGGGAACCATGAATGCAAGAGAATTAATTTTGTTTTTAAAACTACGCACCTGCAATAGAGCTCAATGGGAAATACGAGATTATGCAAATGATATGCTTGAGATTTTGAGAGATAAGTCACCCTTAATTTTCAATCACTATGGTCCTTCATGCTATGTTTTGGGTAAATGTCCGGAAGGAAAGCTCACCTGCGGCAAATTCAATGAAGTTGTAGAAAAATTTAAAGTCTGATTATTATCTATTTTGAATCAACACATTAACTTTTATATCCGTTGAATTTCTATTTTTATTGTGTTAAAATCATTTCGCTTGTTACAATGACGAAGAAGAGTAGAAAGGCAGTCTTAAGAAAGAGAAAGAAAATCGTGGCTGTAAGTTTTCTGTTGAGATCCTTTTGAAGTTCACCTTCCGAGTAACGCCGTTTGATTAGCGTTTAATCACAATGAGTGTTTGCTTTTGCAAAAATACGGGTGGTACCGCGGAAGTTTTTTTCGTCCCTGTCTTTCAGACAGGGACTTTTTATTGAGGAAGTTTTTTCAATTTTACTTCATGACAGGGACTTTTTATTGCGGAATTAATTTTGATTTATCTTTAAGTCAGAAACTTTTTTATTATATTTATTTAGTATCAACTTAACGATAGTAACTTTTTATTTGAAATATATTTTGATTCGTATTAAATACAATTACTTTTTATTGAGAGGTATATTATGGAAGAAAAATTAAGACTCATCTGGGAAAATTTTGAGGAAAGAATCTCAAAAATTCAAGATGCAAATGAACTTGCCACACTTAAAACTGAAGTTTTAGGAAAAAAGAGCAGTTTAAATGCGCTGCTTAAAACAATCGGTCAGGCTTCAAAAGAAGATCGGCCGAGATTTGGGCAGTTAATAAATGAGCTGCGAGTAAAGATTGAAACAAGAATCGATAACATTCAGAAACAGTTGGATAATGCTTTACTAAGCACTAAGTTAAAAGAAGAAACAATTGACATTACTCTTCCGGGGAAAAAAGCCGATATCGGTTATTCTCATGTTCTTTCACAAACTCTTAATGATGTAGAAAATATTTTTATTTCCATGGGATTCCAAGTTGTAAACGGTCCGGAAATTGAAACGGATTACTATAATTTTGAAGCGTTAAACATTCCGAAAGATCACCCTGCCAGAGACACTCAGGACACTTTCTATATTGATGATAACCTTCTTTTGAGAACACAGACTTCTCCAATGCAAATTCATGTAATGGAAAAAGAAAAACCACCAATAAGAATAATAGCTCCGGGCAGAGTTTACAGAAGTGATACCGTTGACGCAACGCATTCCCCTATTTTCCATCAAGTTGAAGGTCTTGTTATAGATAAAAATATAACAATGGGAAATCTTAAATGGACTCTGCAAGAATTTGCAAAAAAATTATACGGTGAAAACACCAAAATCAGACTTCGTCCTCATCACTTCCAGTTTACAGAGCCCTCCTGTGAAATAGATGTAAGTTGTTTTAAATGCGGCGGAAAAGGTTGCCCGATGTGTAAATACGAGGGTTACATTGAAATCTTGGGAGCCGGTATGGTTCACCCGAATGTGTTGAGAAACTGTAACATTGATCCCGATGTTTATTCAGGTTTTGCTTTCGGTCTCGGGCTCGAAAGACTGGCAATGTTTAAGTTCAATATTGACGATATGAGACTATTTTACAAAAATGATGCTCGATTCTTGAGCCAATTTTAGGAGGAAATAATATGAAATTATCTTTAAGATGGTTGCGCGACTACGTTGACCTAGACTGTTCAACTAAAGAATTTTGCGACAAAATGACTATTTCCGGCTCAAAAGTCGAAAGTTACGAGGAAGAGGCAAAAGAACTTAAAAATATTGTTGTCGGACAAATCAGAGATATATACAGACATGAAGATTCAGATCATCTGTTTGTCTGTCAAGTTGACGTTGGAAAAGAAACAGTTCAGATTGTAACGGGCGCACAGAACGTAAAGAAAGATGACTTTGTTCCGGTTGCACTTAACAATTCTGTCGTTTTCGGCGGTAAAAATATCACTGCCGGAAAACTCAGAGGAGTTGAAAGCAACGGTATGCTCTGTTCTATATCGGAACTCGGACTTACCGAAAATGACTTTCCCTATGCCATAACTGATGGTATTTTCATCTTAGGTGACGATGTTGACAGAACTCCCGGTTTAGATATTAAAACGGCTCTCGGCTTGGACGACACTGTTGTGGATTTTGAAATCACATCTAACAGAGCCGACTGTCTTTCTGTTTTGGGCCTTGCAATTGAAGCCGGCGCAACTTTTGACAAAGAAGTAAAAATAGAAGAACCGAAATTCAAAGTTTCAGGAAACGAAATAGAAAAGCACCTTTCCGTTGAAATTGAAGATTCGGTTGGTTGTCTTCGATATATGGCGGGAATGGTAAAAAACATTAAAATAGGACCTTCTCCTCTATTTATCAGACAACGTCTTCGTGCAAGCGGTGTTCGACCTATAAACAACATAGTAGATATTACAAACTTTGTAATGCTTGAATATGGTCAGCCTATGCACGCTTTTGATTCTAAATATTTAAACGATAATAAAATCATAATAAGAAAAGCAAAAGAAGGCGAAAAAATTACAACTTTGGATGATATTGAGCGTAGTCTCACAACAAGTGACACCATAATCGCCGACACAAAAGTGCCTATTGCCGTTGCCGGTGTTATGGGCGGAGAATTCAGCGGAATAATGTCAGATACTCAAAATGTAATTTTTGAATCGGCTTGCTTTGACGGTCCTTCTGTAAGAAGAACATCCAAGAGATTGGGTTTGCGCACGGAAGCATCTAATAGATTTGAAAAATCCTTAACTCCCGAGCTTTCAAAAAGATGTCTTTATCGTGCTTTAGAGCTCTGTGAAAAACTCGGAATCGGAGATGTAGTTCCATCGGTAATTGACTGCTATCCAAACAAAGCAGAATCAAAACCCGTTAAATTTGATTATAAAAAAATAAATGATTTTATCGGTATTGATTTATCTTATGACGAGCAAAAATCAATTTTAGAAAAATTAAAATTCACTGTTAAAGATGACAAAATCATTCCACCGTTTTTCAGAACAGACATTATCGGAATGGAAGATGTTTCCGAAGAGGTTGCAAAATTTTCCGGATACGAAAAAATCCCCTCTCCCCCCCTTAAACGAGCCGCAGTGGGCGGAAGATCCGATTTTCAAAATTTCACCCGCTTTACCAAAAACTTTTTAGAATCTTTCGGATTATCCGAGATTTACACATATTCTTTCTTCTCCAAATCAGACTACGATATGATAAATTTAGCTGAAGATGATAATAGAAGAGACAGCATTGAAATTCTCAATCCTCTCGGAGATGATACTTCTATTCTCAGAACAACTACCCTGCCCTCAATGCTTAAGGTTTTGACGAATAATTACAATGTAAAAAATCCACAAGCAAAATTATATGAAATCTCGGCAGTTTACCAAAAATCTGAAAGTCGTCCAAAAGAAACACAGCATTTGACAATCGGAATGTATGCTAAAAATATTGATTTTTATGATTTTAAGGGTGTCATTGAAAGCCTTTGTGAAAGATTGAATATAAACTCGATTACTTTTGAAAGATTTACCTCAAACGTGTTTCATCCCGGAAGATCTGCTAAAGTCTTGGCAAACGGTACAGAAATCGGTGTATTCGGTCAAATTCATCCCGAAGTTAAAAAGAATTATGACATAGGTACAGAAGTCTTTGTCGGAGAGTTTGATTTAGAAAAGATTTATGATCTTTCAGATTTTTCAAAGGTTTATAATCCTTTGCCAAAATATCCGTCAATCACAAGAGATCTGGCCCTTGTCTGCGATGATGAGATTCTCTCTTACGATGTGGAAAATATTATTAAATCATGCAATACCGATAATCTTGAGTCAATTCATTTGTTTGACGTCTATAAGGGAGAGAACATACCCGAAAATAAAAAGAGCTTGGCTTACAGCCTTTGCTTTCGTTCTAAAGACAGAACGCTTACAGACGAAGAATGTGACAGAAGTGTTGCCTTAATTATCAAAAAACTACTTGAAAATGACATTAGTCTCAGAGAAATGTAAAAATTTAGGTAGTCACATCAAACTCAATGTCTTGTCTTGTAATGAAAGATACGCTATAATATACGCAGATTATAACTCGGAGGTAAATCATGAGCGATAAAACAATTCAATTTTCAATTCGAGATGATCATATTAATAAAAACAAGCAGATTTTACATTCTGTATATGATGCCTTAGTTGAAAAAGGCTATAATCCAACGAGTCAAATTGTCGGTTATCTTCTTTCTGAAGATCCGACTTACATTACAACGCATAACAATGCCCGTTCACTTATAAGACAAATTGACAGAGATGAATTGCTTCAAGAATTAGTTGAGCAATACTTAAAATCTTGATTTTGAAAGGAATTTAATTTGAGTAAATTTTTAGAATACAAAGGAAAGCCTCTTGTTCGTTCAGGCAATACTCTTTATTATGGAAATATGAAAGATCCGTATGTTTGCATGTTACAAATTTTATCCGAAAAAGAGCTAAACAACGAAAAAATTGCGGATAAAGTAGCAGTTACACTGTTAAATACAGATCCTTCAATTCCGCCTACCGAAGCCATTGTTAAGAGAAGTGAACAGACTGGAATGTTCAATGCCGTAGATATTGCAGCTCTTTGGCTTGAAAAGATGTTAAAATAATAATTGAATTTACATTAAACAAAATACGGAGTCGAGTGTGACTCCGTATTTTTTATTGGTTTTTCCGGTGATTCTATAATCGTTTTTCAATCGATTTAATTACATCGTTGTTTTTTCCAAGAACAAGAAGATGTTCATTTTCTTTGAAGTGATAATCAGGATCAACGGGATTGATGTTGAACTGATCCTTTACACCGATAATATTTAGATTATATTTTGCACGAACATTTACTTCTTTGATAGTTTTTCCGATCCAGGACTGCGGTGTTTCAACTTCAAACATGCCATAATCATCCATAACCTCAAAATAGTCGACAACAAAAGGACTGCTATATCTTACTGCAGCTTTTTGAGCCATATCCTTTTCAGGATAAATTACAATATCGGCTCCTATTTTCTTCAAAAATTTTGCGTGAGTATCTCTGTCTGCTTTGCTTGCAACAACTTTAGCACCCATTTCTTTTATAAGAGAGGTTATTTCCAAAGAGGACTGAAAATCTTCACTTATACAGACAAAGCACATATCAAAGTTGTTTATACCCAGTCCTTCAAGAACTTCTGCATTAGTGCACTTTCCTATATATGCACCGGTAACATACGGAGCAATCGCATTGACTTTTTCCTCATTTTCATCAACTACAACAACTTCGTTGCCTAACTTTACAAGTGACTCTGCCAAATTTTCACCAAATCTGCCAAGTCCGATTACTAACATTGAACGCATGATTTCTCCTTTTTATACAACGATTTTTCCGACCGGATATTGAAGCACTGATTTCTTGTCCTTGCGTATAAAGGTCATGAACACAGTTAAGCTTCCTACCCTGCCGCAAAACATAAGTATCATTAAAATTATCTTCGATATCGGATGAAGAGTTGTCGTTATACCCGTTGTAAGTCCGACAGTTCCGAGAGCCGAAAAAACTTCAAATATATTGTCAAAAACGCTCGTATCTTCAAAAACCGAAAGAAGGAAGATTCCGACAACGGCAAGAGAAAGATATATTGTTGCACTTGAAAAAACTTTTTTAATTGTTTTATCTTCAATTTTTCGATTAAAAATATTAACATCTTGGCTTCTCTTAAAATATGAAATAACGGAAAAAACCATTATCGAAAATACAGTTACCTTAACACCGCCGCCGGTAGAACCGGTTCCTGCACCGACAAACATTAAGAATACCGTCATAAACTTTGAAGCATCGCTCATTTTGGGAATAGCAACAAGATTAAATCCGGCTGTTCTCGGACTTATTACCTGGAAAAATGATGCTCCTATTTTATTCATTAGGCTAAGTCCTTGTAACGACTTATCGTAATCACATACAAAATAAACGCATGCAGGAATAAAAATCAAGGCTAAGGTTGCAGTGAGCATAACTTTTGTGTGTAAAGTATATTTTTTTATATCCGTTTTCTTTTCCAGTATTTCATTCCAAACAATGAATCCCAATCCGCCAAAAACAATAAGTATCATCAAAACAGTATAGACAACGATGTCATCACTGAATGCAGTTACTGATGAAAACGGTGTTATTCTGCCCATGATATCAAATCCTGCGTTGCAGAAGGCTGATACAGAGTGAAATATTCCCATCCAAATCCCATTTTTTATCCCAAACTTTGGAATAAATCTCGTCATTAATATTAAGGCACCAAGAATCTCAAAAAATGCTGTGACATGTATGGTCCTCTTTAAGATTCTGACAATTCCTCCGGTATGAAAAAGACTGAGTGAATCCTGAACATAAAATCTGTCTCGGATCGTCATTCGTTTTCCGACAATCAGCGGCATAGACGAAATCAGAGTCATAAAACCGAGTCCGCCGATTTGTATCAAAAGTAAGATAACAAGTTGACCAAAAAACGTAAATTTTGAGTAGGTATCTACAACTATTAAGCCGGTAACACAGGTTGCGCTGGTAGCAGTGAAATAGGCTTGTAAAATATTTATATTTTCCCCTTTAGTAGAAAAAGGTAACATCAATAGCAGAGCACCCAGACTGACAATAATGAAATATCCAGTTGAAAAAATGTAAGTCATCGGTACCTTTTTTCTGAGTCTCGCTCTTTTTTTAGGAATGAATCTGTTCAATCTTTATCTGCCGATGTCCTTTCTGTAATGCATTTTATCAAAGCTTATATTTTCAATCGCTTTGTAAACTTTATCAAGTGCAGTCTTTAAGTCTTTGGCTTTTGAAACCACGCCCAATACCCTTCCGCCGTTAGTTAAATATTTTCCGTTTTCTTTTTTAGTTCCGGAATGATAAATAAAAATATCTTCACTGTCTTTTACCTGACCTTTATCATCGAGTCCGGATATTTCGTAACCTTTTTTATACTCAACCGGATATCCGCCGGAAGCAATCATAACGCAGGCTGCAGCTCCGTCATAATTTTCAAGTTTTATCTTTTCAAGATTTTCGTCAATAACAGCCATAACAAGGTCTATAAGCGGAGTTTTCAACATCGGGAGAACAACCTGAGCCTCGGGATCTCCAAATCTCGCATTATATTCTATAACTTTCGGACCATATTTAGTTAACATAAGTCCAAAATACAGACAACCTTTGAAAGGTCTTCCCTCTTTTCTCATTCCGTCTACGGTAGGCATGAAAATATCATTAAAACATTTTTCATGCATTTCTTTTGAGTAATAGGGATTAGGTGCAATAGTTCCCATACCTCCGGTATTTAGACCTTTATCATTATCAAGAGCTCGCTTATGGTCCTTTGAAGAAACCATAGGACAAACTGTTTTACCGTCGGTAAAAGTTAAGACTGAAACTTCGGGGCCGGTCAAAAATTCTTCAATGACTATTTTATCCCCTGCTTTTCCCATTTTACGGTCAACCATTAAAGTTTTAAGTCCTTCAAGTGCATCTTTTTTATCTTGACATATAAGCACGCCTTTTCCCAAAGCAAGTCCGTCTGCTTTAAGAACAACCGGGAATTTATCATAATTTTCTATGTATTTTTCAGCCAAAGCATAGTCTTCGAAGACCTCATATTCTGCAGTCGGTATATTATGCTTTTTCATAAAGTTTTTTGAGAAAATTTTTGAAGCTTCAATCTGTGCAGCAACCTTGTTTGGACCAAAAGTCTTAAATCCGGCTTCTTCAAACGCATCAACCATTCCGAGAGCCAGAGGATCATCCGGAGCAACAAATACAAGGTCGACAGCCAATCTTTTTGCAAGGTTTAACATGCCTTCAATGTCGCAGGCATCAACATCAAAACACTCTGCATATGCAGATATACCACCGTTTCCGGGCGCACAATAGATTTTCTCAACTTTCGGAGATTCGAGCAACTTCATAATAAGTGCGTGCTCTCTTCCTCCGGAACCTACCATTAAAATTTTCATATTATCTCCAAATCAATGATGAAACAGTCTTTCACCGGTAAAGGAAAGAACCATATCGTATTTATCACAAGTTTCAATGACATTGTCATCTCTGATAGAGCCACCCGGCTCAACTATGTATTTTACTCCACTCTTATATGCTCTTTCAATATTATCTCCAAAAGGAAAGAATGCATCAGATGCCAAAGAAACATTTTCAATTTCGGACAAATATTTCTTTTGTTCTTCTTTAGTAAACGGCTCGGGTTTTTCGGTAAAATATTTTTGCCATTGTCCGTCTTTCAAAACATCTTCATACTCATCACTTATGTAAACATCAATGGTATTATCTCTGTCAGGACGACGAATATCTTCTTTAAACGGAAGATTTAACACCTTTTCACTTTGTCTTAAGTGCCAAATATCTGCTTTATTTCCGGCCAGTCTTGTGCAGTGAATTCTTGATTGTTGACCTGCTCCGACGCCGATTGCTTGACCGTCTTTTGCATAGCAAACAGAATTGGACTGAGTGTATTTAAGAGTTATCAAAGCAATCATTAAATCAATTTTTGCTTCTTTTGGTAAATCCTTATTATTTGAAACAATATTTTTCAAGCTGTCGCTGTTTATTATTAAATCGTTTCTTTTTTGCGAAAAAGTAATTCCAAAAACATCTTTTGTTTCAATTTCTTCCGGAACATAATTCTCGTCAATTTTAATTATTGTGTAATTTCCTTTTTTCTTCTGTTTGAGAATTTCTAAAGCTTCATCACTGTAAGCGGGAGCAATAATTCCGTCTGAAACTTCTCTTTTAATTAGGTTTGCAGTAGGAACGTCACATTCATCGGACAGTGCTATAAAGTCGCCGTATGAAGACATCCTGTCAACTCCTCGTGCCTTTGCATAAGCAGTTGCTAAAGGTGAAAGTTCAATATCATCCACAAAATAAACTTTCTTCAAAGTATCTGACAAGGGTGTTCCGATTGCGGCACCCGCAGGACTGACATGCTTAAAAGAAGTTGCGGCAGGCATACCACAGGCAGCTTTTAATTCCTTTACAAGCTGATAGCTGTTAAAAGCGTCAAGCAAGTTAATATAACCCGGTCTTCCGTTCAAGATCTCAATCGGCAGATCACCGCCGTCTTTCATAAAAATCTTAGCCGGTTTTTGATTTGGATTACAGCCGTATTTCAAAACAAATTCTTTCATATTACTCCCCTTTTATATTTATATATTTATTTATTCTAATTGATAAAACAATTGATATTAAAAATGCAAAAACTGATACAGACATTAAAATCAGATAGATGTTTGAAAAATCCATACCTATATCCATGAATTTTCCGAATATAGCCGGAAAAAACGAAGAAATTAAAATATTTAAATTAACAAGTGCAAGATTAAAAGAGTACTCCTCTTTGCCGAAAACTTTTTTCATAAAAGTAGAATTCATCGGCGGTAAACCCGCAAAAGAAGCTCCGCCCAATATTAAAATGAAAATCGCAACAAATAAAGGAACTTTTATTTTTGATGTCAATGACAGAATTCCGTAAGTTGTGATAAACATAATCGGTGCAAGGAAAATCATATTTTTAAGTTTAAATTTATCAAGCAAGAATCCATGTAAAACTCGTCCCGCGCCATTTGACAGTGCAGCTATACCACTAAGCACTGATAAATATTTTAATATATCATCTTGAACTTGTGATGAAATTATTTTATCGGCATGGGCAATAATAGCTATTCCTATTCCGGAAAGAACGGTCGTCCACAAAAAATAAATATAAAAATCAAACGACTTCAGAGCCTTGTTTTTATGATCATTTTTTATGACATTTTGTTTAACATCATCTTTTATATTTATAAAAAACGAACTCAGAAAACGAAACAATCCAAAGGCTATGCCCAAAGCAATGAAAATTTGTCTGAAAGTCGGAAGTTTTGAGCTCAAAGCATTATAAAGAAAGCTCATTACAAAACCGCCGAGACCAAATGCCATCAGCAAAATTCCGCTTATAATTCCAATTTTCTTCTCATCAATGAATACTACAAGTCCGAGTCCCGCGTTATATATAAAGCCTGAACCGATGCCACACATAAAAGAATATGTAATAAAAAGCAGATTAAATGATTTTACTCCGGCAGATATAACAAGCCCTAAACTAACGAAGAGAATGCCCATTGTTATAATGTTTTCTCTTGAGATTTTAGAAGATAATTTTCCGGCAATCAGTCCACCCAAGCAAAAGAAAATCATACAAACCGTAAATACAAGAGAACTTTTGCTGTTAGGGATGTTTCCGAATGACTTAATTAAATCGGGCGAAATCGCCGACCAAGCATAAACCAGACCGGCGATCATCATATCAATTGTTAATATAACAACATTTCTTACTTTCATACTAAAAAAATTTATTCTTCTTCCATTATCTTCTTGAATTCTTCAGCACCCATTTTTTCTTTTTCAAGTAAATAACCGGCTACCTTATGAAGCTTATTTATATTAGCTTTTAGAATGTCTTTACATTTATCATAAGCTCTGACAATAATTTTTGAAATTTCTCTGTCTATTTCGGAAGCTGTTGTCTCAGAATAATTTCTTGTATGTGAAAAATCTTTTCCGAGGAACACTTCATCATTGCCCGAGCCGAAAGATATCGGGCCTAAAGCATCGCTCATTCCGTATTTTGTGACCATCTTACGGGCTATGTCCGTCGCTCTTTCAATATCGTTTGATGCTCCGGTTGATATATCTTCCATTATTAAGGCTTCCGCAACTCTGCCGCCCAATAAAGATATGAGTTCCTGTTGCATATATTTTTTTGAAGTATAGGTCTTATCTTCTGTTGGTATTGACATTGTATAACCGCCCGCAAGTCCGCGCGGTATGATGGAAATTTGATGAACCGGGTCTAACAACGGCAAGAAATAGTTTGTAACTGCGTGGCCTGCTTCGTGGTAAGCGGTTAGTTTCTTTTCATTGTCTGAAATTTTTCTTGATTTTTTCTCTGTTCCGACAACGACTTTGATTGTTGCTTCCTCTATTTCAGGCATCGTTATTGCCTTTAAGCCGTTTCTTGCGGCAAGCAAAGCAGCTTCATTGAGAAGATTTTCCAAATCAGCACCGGTAAATCCTGCAGTTGACCTTGCAATATCATGTAAATTTACATCAGGTGCCAACGGCTTGTTTTTGGCATGGACTTTGAGAATTTGATGTCTTCCCTCCATATCGGGATATCCGACCGTAACTTGACGATCAAAACGTCCGGGTCTTAAAAGTGCGGGATCGAGAATATCGGGTCTGTTTGTTGCTGCCATAACAACAACGCCCTCATTTACTCCAAAACCGTCCATTTCAACCAAAAGCTGATTTAAGGTCTGTTCTCTTTCATCATGTCCGCCGCCCATGCCGGCTCCTCTGTGTCTGCCGACAGCGTCAATTTCATCGATAAAAATAATGGACGGTGAATTTTTCTTGGCCGTATCAAAAAGGTCTCTGACTCTTGATGCACCGACACCGACATACATTTCGACAAAATCAGATCCTGAAATTGAGAAAAACGGTGCATTGGCTTCTCCGGCAACTGCTCTTGCAAGTAAAGTTTTACCTGTTCCGGGAGGTCCTACAAGCAGAACACCATGAGGTATTCTTGCACCTAAATGGTCAAACTTTTCCGGATTTTTCAAGAACTCAACAACTTCCTTGAGCTCTTCTTTCTCTTCGTCACAACCGGCAACATCGTCGAAAGTCGTCTTTTTCTTTTCGTCTTTTCCGGATTTAACCTTTGCTTTACCGAAAAACATAGCTTTGTTGTTTTCGCCTACAACAGTTTGATTCATTTTCCTAAACATGTAGAAAATAAATCCCAAAAGCATAAGCGAGAAGAAAATTGAAGGCAAAACATTCATAAGCCAAGATCTTGATACGCCTTGAACATAGTCTATTTTAATAGGCTTGTCAGGATGTTCTTTGTTATAAGCTCGAACATCATCATGAACATCTTTTATGAAGATATTTACATTCGGCACTTTGAATTCTTTCGTGTCTTTCTCGCCTTTTAATTTATATTTTAGTTTTCCGTTACTCAAATCTAAGCTGTATTCGGTAACCTTTTTTTCGTCAAAATTTTGAAGTAACTGATAGTATTGTTGTTTGTCTGTTGTATTTCTATCAAGTCCAAAATATATTGACAAAATAAAAAGTAACGGAATCAGAAGCCAAATCAGAGAAATCAGGCCGTTCTTTTTATTAGGTTGTTTGGGTTCTTTTAAATTCTTATCATCCATTTAATTCTCTCCGTTTTCTATTCATAAATTTGAGGTTTAAGAACACCCACATAGGGTAAATTTCTATATTTTTGGTCAAAGTCAAGTCCGTATCCGACAACAAATTCATCCGGAATTTGTGCTCCGACATAGTCTGCTTCAATCCTCGTCTGTCTTCTGTCGGGTTTATCAAGAAAAGTGCAGAGTTTGAGGCTCTTTGGTTTTCTTGTTTTTAATATTTCAATCAAAGAACTCAGTGTTCTTCCGGTATCTAAAATATCTTCCACCATCAAAACATCTAAATCAGAAAGATCAATGTCTAAGTCTTTGACAATCTTTACCTTTCCGGAACTGACCGTCTTATCTCCGTAGCTTGAGACAATCATAAAATCAATTTTAAGCGGTAAATCGATTTCCCTCATTAAATCTGCCATAAAAACAACAGAACCTTTCAGAACACTTATCAGAATAAGATTTTTGTTTTTATAATCCTCTGTGATCTCTTTACCGAGTTTTTTTACGATTTTTTTAATCTCTTCTTCGGAAATTAAAATGTCTTTTACATCTTCAACCATCTAAAACCTCAAATTTTATTTTTATCATTTTGGTAGTATTTGAATCAATTTTAACAAGTTCGCTGACACCTATTTTTTCTACATATATAAGGTTATCATCATTGTCAAATAATAACACAATTTCGCCCCGATTTTCAACCGGTATTTTGTTTTCAACAAACAGTTGTTTCAAGGATTTTGTAACATTTCTCGGCGCAATTTTAATTTTATCTTTAGGCTTTCTTGAACGAACATAAAGAGGAAATTTTACTTTTTCAAAATCCATATAAGAATTCATTTGATTTAAGCTAAGCTGAGCTTTCGTTTTATTTGTTTTGGTTAAAATCAAGGTTTTATTATTTGAAATTTTATTTTTTCCAAGATCAATCGATTTCATTTTTATGTTGTTTTTCTTTTTGGGAAAATACAAACTGTTGTTATATGATTTTATTTTTCCTCCGGGCAAATCAATAACCTTGTCTTCACTCAACAACTGCATAACAGCGTTTATATGGATTTTTTCCGGCTCTGTTTTAAGATTTTCAAATATTATATTTGATAAAAACTCAGAAACAATAACATCATCATATTTATTTATTACATCTATTTTATATTTCCCCTCTGAGAAAGCTTCTTTTTTTAATTTATTTGATTCTTTTTCAATAAAATCATCCACCTGTTGAAAGTTTTCAAAATTTCTCTTAAACACTTTCAATAAACTCGGATTTATTTTCAAAAGTTCGGGAATTACATTCAACCTGACTTTGTTTCGATTGTAGTCCGTTTCAAAATTTGTTTTATCGTCTCTGTAATCAAATCCGTTATCTTTACAGAGCTTTTCAATCTCTTCTCTGCTTAAATCAAGTATAGGTCTTATATATCCGTCTCGAACATAGGGAATTGATTTTAGTCCGGAAATACCGCAACCTCTGACAAGATTTAACAAAAGAGTTTCTGCTCTGTCGTTTAAGTTATGTGCCGTCGCAATTTTTGCATTATGCTCTTTTATTAAGTCTTCAAAAAATTTATATCTGATTTCTCTTCCCGCCTGCTCGATTCCGATTTTATTTTCTTTGGCATATTTTTTTACGTCTGCACTTAAAACATGAAGTTTAATGTTTTTATCTTTGCAAATCATCCGGACAAAATTTTCATCGTCTTTCGCTTCTTCTCTGAGATTATGATTGACATGAGCCGCCTGCAAATCAAAATCAATCTCATTTTTCAATTCATCGAGCAGATTGAAAAGCAAAACCGAATCTGCTCCACCCGAAAGTGCAACAATAATTCGGTCTTTTTCATTTATCATATTATATTTTTTTACAGTATTAAGAAAAATCTTCTTCATCTAAATTTCTTTCAATAGTTGAAAAACTTGTGTATCGCGGATCCCAAGCAAGATCAACCTGTCTTGTCTCTCCGTGTCTGTTCTTTCCGACAATAATTTGAACTCGGTTAACCGCCGCATCTTCCGGCTCGACATCAGAATCTTCGCTGTAATAGTCTTCTCTATATAAGAGCATAACGATATCCGCATCCTGTTCAATAGAACCGGATTCACGAAGATCGGAAATGGTCGGTCTGTGACTGCTTCCCTTTTCGGGTGCCCTGCTTAGCTGTGCCAGAACAAAAACCGGTATATCCAGTTCTTTAGCCATAATTTTTAAATTTCTTGTGATTTCGGAAACTTCCTGAACACGATTGTCAATACGTCTCGCAGATTTCATAAGTTGCAAATAATCGACGACAACAAGATCGACGTCTTTTAAAGCTCTGACCTTACTTTTCATCTCACCTATCGTAATAGCCGAGGTGTCATCAAAATACAAAGGCGCATCAATCAATTTTTCACTTGCCTTGGCAATTCCGATCCAATCGCTTTCGTTGAGATTACCGGTTCTGAATTTAAAGGAATCAATTCGACTTTCCATTGATAAAACTCTTTGTGCAAGTTGCTCCTTTGTCATTTCAAGCGAAAAGAATAAAACTTTTTTCTTTTCATTCATCGCAATATTTCGGGCAACATTTAAAGCGAAACTCGTTTTACCCATCGCAGGTCTTGCGCCGACAATTATTAAGTCGGAACGGTTCAAACCTGTAAGGACTTTATCGAGCTCAGAAAAGCCTGTCGGTATTCCGAGATAATCCTCACGATTTTCATTGTCAAGAGAAATTTGTTCCAACCTTTTGACGACACTTCCGGTGATAATATCCCCTATTTGTTCGGGTTGATTTATCATCTTTCCGCGTCTTATGTCATAAATCTGCTGTTCGGCATAATCTATTAAAGTTTCAGCTTTTTGCTTTCCGCTTTTGGCGTTAGATATGAGATTTTCAGAGATTTCAATCAGTGTTCTGAAATAATATTTTTCTCTTAAAATATCTACATAGGCGCCGATATTTGCAGAATCGAAAAAAGACTGAGATAAATTTAAGATATATTTTTTTGCGTCGGCAGAATTTATTCCGGAGGTTTTACTGAATTTGTCGGAAATTACTATCGGATCAATCGGCTTGTCGAGTTCGGTTAAATCTAAAATTATCCTGAATATCTCTTTATGATATGGATCATAAAAATATTCAGGTTTCATTTTTGCAATGTAGGAAGCATAGGTGTAGGGGTCTTTAATAAGGCAACCCAGAACAGATTGCTCGGCGTCATTGCTGTTTGGCATATTCAGATTTAATCTTTCGACTTTTTCGATTGCCACGATCTACCTCTTATTTTTCTTCTTTAACTTCTACTTTGAACAAAGCTTCAACATCATCAAAGAGTTTAGCTTTAACTTCAAATACTCCAAATTCTTTGATATCGTCCATTTCGATTTTTTTCTTATCAACATCAAACTTTAGTTCTTCTTTAATTTTATCGATAACATCCATTTTTGTAACGCTGCCGAAGAATTTTTCATTTTCTCCTGCTTTGGCAGTCAGTGTGAATTTTTTACCGTTTAATTTCTTAGCTTGTTTTTCGGCTTCCTCTTTCAAAAGAGAACGTCTGTATTTTTCATTTTCCTGCTTTTGTTTAAGATCAGCCATATTTTTTGGTGTCATTTCAAGAGCTAAATTTTTGGGAAAAAGATAATTTCTTGCGTATCCGTCGGCAACATTAACGATATCGCCCTTTTTTCCCATTTTTCCGTCTTCATTTAAGATAACTTTCATTTTTTCCTCCACTAATTTTCAAAATATTTATCAATTTCTTGTTTAAGAATTGTAATTGCCTGTTCTATTGTAACATTGTCAAGCGAAACTGCAGCCATTGTGAGATGTCCGCCGCCGCCTAATTTTTCCATCATGATCTGAACGTTCATTTCTCCTAAACTTCGGGCAGAAATATTTACGTGGTCTCCCTGCGTATAAACTACAAAAGAGGCTTTGACATCCGGGATATATAATAATTCATCAGCCACTTGAGATGACAGAATTCTTATATCTCTCTGGTCCTGCAATCTTTCATCGGTATATCCGACTACACAGTTTTTATAAATTTCACTGTTGCTCATTATAGCATTTTTTTTCTTATAAGAGGAGATATCATTCGAGAAAAATTTTCTGACATTGAGCATGTTTGCGCCCTTTTGTTTAAGGTATGCCGCCGCCTCAAAGCATGACGCGGAAGTCTTAAACACAAAATTTCTTGTATCCAGCATGATTCCCGAAAGCACTGCTTCTGCTATGTATGGCGAAATATCAACCTTTATCGGAGAATATTGAATTAATTCGGTTACCATTTCACAAACCGACGAAGCGGAAATTTCATTGTAAAAAATCATAGCCTTGTCAATTGCATCAATAGTTTTTCTGTGGTGATCTATAACCACGCAAACATCAATTTTCTTGTATAATTCCGGTTCGTCGAGAAAATCTGCTCTATGTGAATCAACAACAATGAGCATTGATTTAGAAGAAAACTCTTTCGGCAAATCCTCCGGGCTTACGAATCCGTCAAAGCCCATATTTTCAAGATAATCAATTAGTTTAGTGGCAAGACTGTCTTTTCTGTTTACGACAATCTTTGCCTCTTTGCCAATTGCATTAACCCACGCATAAACTCCGACTGCTCCTCCGATACTGTCGAGATCTGAAAAACAATGTCCCATAATATAAACTATGTCGCTGTTATGCACAAGTTCGACAATGGTAGAAGATACAAGTCTGATTTTACTCTTTGTTCTTTTGGAGCCTGTGTCCGAAAGACCGCCTATAATTTGAATGTCGTTATTTCTTTTGACAACGACCTGATCTCCGCCTCTACTTTTCGCAAGATCCAAGGCTTGAGCAGAATTCTCATCACACTTTATTATATCTCTGTCGGTTGAAACACCGCCTGAAATTGTGAGTCCCAAATCTTTATTCTTATATTTGAAATCTCTGACTTTTTCTAAAAACGAAAACTTGTCTTCAATCATTTCATCGAGATATTGACTTTCGGTAATTAAAAGATAGGCGTCATCACTCACCTTATTCATAAGGCAATTATATTTACTCGACCAACTTTCAATAATGTTTTCAAGCTGACCGTTAATCAACATTGCATCTCCTGTCTTGTAACTGTCTAAAATATCTGAGAAGTTATCAAAATCAAGACTGATAAACAAAGGTGCCTCATTTTTATATTTTTCCTTAACTTTATACAGTTCGGTAACATCAACAAAATACAGAATATAGCAATCATTTGAAGCTTTTTTATCGGACTTTATTTTGCTTACATAGACATAATAATTTGAAGAATTTAAAGTAACGGATAATTTTCCTATATCACTGCAATTTTCAAGGTCGGATCTTCCGATTAAGCTTGAAATGTTTTCGTTGTCCAGAACTTTGTCATTTATAATTTCATACGAAAAACTTTCGTTATACCAAATTATTTTTCCTTCTGATCCGGCAAAAACAATAGGCAAAACAAATTTATCAAGTCTGTCTCTTTGATTTAAGTCCAAATAATGCGACGCATTCTTAATCTGCATTGCAAGTTTACGATTCAAATAAATACTTCTGAAAAAGGCAATCAGGGCAATAATAACAGTAAAAGCTATAAATCCATATGCAATTTCGCGTTCATACATATAGATTACAATTATCCCAAGAATTGCAAGAATAAAAACTAAAATGTGAAGAAAATATTCTTTAATATAAGAAAATATTTTCATTTATGCCTCCACAACTATAGGTAATATTATCGGTTCTCTGCGAGTTTTATTATATAAAAACTTAGAAACTTCTTCCTTAACCTTATTTTTGATTGCATTATGGTCTCTGACATTTTGACCAAAACATCTGTTAACGGCAGATAATGCAACATCGCGGATTTCATCAATCAGATTTTCAGACTCTTTAACATAAACGAACCCACGAGAAATAATCTCAGGTTTCATTGTAATTGATGAGCCATATTGTGCCAATCCAAGCATAATAATTATTATTCCGTCTTCAGAAAGTTTTTTTCTGTCTCTTAAAACAATGTTTCCGACATCGCCGATTCCATATCCGTCAACATATACCCGTCCTGCCGGAACAGTGCCGAGAGCTGTCAATCTTTTCTCGGTAACCGAAACTTTTGTTCCGTTGTCCGGTATCAAAACATTTTTCGGATCCATTCCCACGCTAAGAGCCAAATCTCTGTGTCTTGAAAGATGTTTGGTCTCCCCGTGAACCGGGAAAAAGTATTTTGGTTTAATGATACTCAACATCATTTTCAGTTCTTCACGGTATGCGTGTCCGGAAACATGAACTTCATACATATTTTCATAGACAACTTTTGCGCCTAATTTTAAGAGTTCGTTTATTACCCTGCCGACTGTCTTTTCGTTTCCGGGAATGGGAGTTGCAGAAATAATGATATAGTCATTCGGAGAAATATTTATTTTTTTGTGTTCGCCCATTGCCATTCTGTAAAGGGCTGACATAGGTTCTCCCTGACTTCCCGTAGATATAATAACAAGTTGATCGGAAGGATATTGATTCATCGTCTGCAAAGGTATTACAGTGTTTTTAGGAACATCTAAATACCCAAGTTCGGCACCGATTTTAAATACATTTTCCAAACTTCTTCCGACTAAAACAACTTTTCTTCGAAGTTTAGCGGCCTCGTTTATTATTTGCTGAACCCTGTGAATATTTGAAGCAAAGGTTGCAACGATTATTCTTCTCTTTCCCGCTTTTGCAAAAAGTTTTTCAAAAGAGTTACCGACTGCACTTTCGGAAATAGAATATCCGGGTCTTTCTGCATTTGTAGAGTCAGACATCATTGCCAAAACACCCTGCTTGCCAAGTTCAGCAAATCGACTTATATCGATCATACCACCGTCAATAGGCGTTGTATCTATCTTAAAATCACCCGTATGAACAACAGTTCCCGCAGGTGTTTTAAGTGCATATCCGACAGCATCCGGAATAGAGTGATTAACATGAATAGCTTCAACTTGAAAATGTTTGAATTTTTGAACGTCTCCTGCTTTAATTTCATGTAGTTTGATACTGCTGAGCAATCTTTTTTCTCTCAATTTTCCTTCAATAAGACCGAGAGTGAGTCGAGTTCCATAAACAGGAATTTTGACATCTCTAAAAAGATAAGCAAGACCGCCAATATGGTCTTCGTGTCCGTGAGTAATGAATATTGCTTTTATCTTATCTGCATTTTTCTTTACATAAGAAAAATCAGGTAAAACCAAATCTACTCCAAGCATATCATCATCGGGAAAAGCAAGACCACAATCAAGTAAAATCATTTCATTATCATATTCAAATAAGGTCATGTTCTTTCCGATTTCACCGAGTCCGCCTAAGAATGTTATTTTGATATCCTTCTTAGTTTTAGATTTTTTTGTAACTTTATCGGTAACTTTATTTGTAACCTTTTTTGTAACTTTTCTGACTCTGTTTGTTGTTCCGGTTTTTCTTACGGTTTTTCTTACGGTTTTTTTTGCAGTTTTTTTTGCGGTTTTTGAACCGACATTGTTTTTAGTTCCCCGGTTGTTTGTCTCTTTCGAGGGAACAGAGATTTTTGAATAAGGTTTTATCTTATCCGTTTTGGTATTCAATACCGTTTCCTCCTCATATCAATATTAAATATATAACTTACCCGTCTTCACGCCTAGGACAGGTTAAAATTCAAGCTGTTATAATTTTAATCTTTTTGATGAATAAAGTCAAATTAAACGAGATTTCGCATAATTAAAAATTTAAATAAAGATGTAATATTTAAAATTTTTTACAAAAAAAGGGCGATTATAATCGCCCGAAAATAAGTTTATATTTTATAACTTCTTGATAGTTTGACCTCGATAATAAATTAAGAATTTTTTAAACACTTTCACTTTTAACTTTCTTCTTAGCTATATTTCGTTCAATTGCTTTTACTGTTTCAACCAATGGAATTATCAGAAAAGCTATACCTAAAGCCGTAAAGAATTCAGCCGCATCAATTTTTGTAAAATTGAAGGCATTTGCAAAAAACGGAACTTCAATAACCAAAGCCGTAGTTATCAGAGAAACAACGGTAGAGATGAAAATATACTTATTAAAATTACCATGTAAAAACATTGATACGGTTGATTCATGTTGTGATCGCATGTTGAAAGAATGAAAAATCTCACACATTGACATGGTTAAAAATGCCATTGTGATTCCGTCCGGACTTTCGGAAATTTCCCATCTGCCGGTTTCCATAAAATGACCTACAAAATAAGCCGAAAGTGTCAAAAGAGTTACCAAAACACCCTGGTAAGCTATATCAAAACCTACTCCACCGGCAAAAATTCCGTCGGATGATTTACGCGGAGGTCGTTTCATGAGATCTTTTTCACCTTTTTCCATGCTGAGTGCAAGTGCGGGAAAAGAATCTGTAACAAGATTTATCCAGAGAAGGTGTACCGGTTTTAATATTGTGAACCCAAGTAAATTAGCAATGAATATTGCCAAGACTTCACTCAGATTTGAAGACAGAAGAAATTGAATTGACTTTTTAATGTTATCGTAGATTCTTCTACCCTCTTCTACTGCAGCAACAATTGTCGCAAAATTGTCATCCGCCAAAACCATATCTGCGACATTTTTTGTGACATCGGTACCGGTAATACCCATACCTATGCCGATATCGGCACTTTTAATTGACGGCGCATCATTTACCCCATCACCTGTCATTGCAGTTACCATGCCGCGTTTTTTCCAAGCATTTACGATTCTAACTTTGTGTTCCGGT
Source organism: uncultured Oscillospiraceae bacterium (assembly GCA_902489335.1). GTDB lineage: Bacteria > Bacillota > Clostridia > Oscillospirales > Acutalibacteraceae > JAUNLX01. The sequence continues at coordinate 38,683 of CABTZO010000004.1, forward strand.
TGAACACGTGCATACACAGAATATTTTGTAACTTCTTCATAAAACTTTTCATCGGGAATATCATTCAGCTCTGCACCGGTAATAGCCTCGCTTTTATCCTTAATTATTCCCAATTCTAAAGCAATCGATGCGGCTGTGTCCTTGTGGTCTCCCGTAATCATAATCGGTCTGATTCCCGCTTCACGACATTCCTCAATTGCAGCTTTGACTTCCGGTCTTACAGGATCTTTCATTCCTACAAGTCCGCAAAAGATCAAATCTTTTTCTATTTCTTCCGGTTCAATTTCATTTGGAATACTTTCTAAATTCTTATATCCACAGGCGAGAACTCTCAGAGCTCTGTCAGCAAATTCTTTGTTTTTACCCAAGATTTGTTCTCTGTCGGAATCCGAAAGGTCGCAAATTATTCCGTCTTTAACTATTTTCGTGCACTGCTTTAATATCTCGTCGGGAGCACCTTTTGTAATCTGTAGAATATCATCATTTTTTTGATGAATGGTTGACATCATTTTTCTGTTTGAATCAAACGGCGCTTCACCGACTCTCGGGGAAGTTTTTAAAAGCAGATTTTTATCAAGATCAAGAGACTGTGCATATGACACAAGTGCGACTTCTGTAGGTTCGCCCACAAAATCTCCGTCATCGGAAACATTGACATCCGTGCAAAGAGCCATATTTTCGGCAAGCCTTTTTTCATTTTCGCAATAGTTATCTACCACAGTCATTTTATTTTGAGTCAAGGTTCCCGTTTTATCAGAACAAATAATTTGTGCACAACCGAGAGTCTCGACAGCGGTCAACTTTCGTATTATTGCATTTCTCTTTGACATGTTTGTAACGCCGATTGAAAGAACAACAGTAACTACTGCGGCTAAGCCTTCGGGAATTGCAGCAACGGCTAAAGAAACCGCGAGCATAAAAGAGTCAAGTAAGAAATCAAGGTTTATTTCGCTTCCGACTATTAATGCTCTTACTATGTCAAAGGCAAACATAAATATACAGATACCGAGAACTATGAAGCTCAGTATTTTGGAAAGTTGGGCAAGTTTTTTCTGTAAAGGCGTCTGCTCCTCTTTTGCATTCGACAGAGCACCGGCTATCTTTCCAATTTCGGTATCCATTCCGATTTTTGTTATTACTGCCTTACCTCGACCATAAACTACGGTTGAGCCCATATACATCATATTTTTACGATCACCTAAGTCAATATCTTTTTGTCCTTCAAGTCCCAGTGCTTTTATAAATTTATTCACGGGGACAGATTCACCGGTCAAGGCGGATTCCTCTATTTTGAGACTTGCACTCTCAAAAATTCTTCCGTCAGCTGGAACTGCGTCTCCGGCTTCAATCAGCACAACATCTCCGACGACTAAATCTTCGCTCGGTATTTCAAGTATTTTTCCGTCACGGATTACCTTTGTCGTTGCCGCAGACATTTTCTGAAGCGCTTTTATTGCTTTTTCAGCTTTACTTTCTTGATAGACTCCGAGAATTGCATTTATTATTACAACAAACATAATAATAATCACATCGGCGGGGAAATCACCTTGTAAAACAGAAGCGATAACAGAAAATATTTAAGCCATCCAAAAAATGATAAACA
>CABTZO010000005.1 GCA_902489335.1 uncultured Oscillospiraceae bacterium
AGTAACACCTATTTGAACTGTTTTAATATCACCGCAATAAACACAAGATGGGATCAAAACATTTGCCTTTTTTAAGGTAGAAATTGACAAGGTTAAATCGGCTTTAATCGCAACACCTTCTACTTTTGCTGTATCGCTTGTAATACCCGACGGAATATCAACAGAGATGATTTTTCCGTCCTGTCGAGAATTGATAAGATTTATAATTTCCGATATTTTTTTATCGGGTTTTCCGTGAAAACCTATTCCGAAAATACAGTCAACTAAAATTTTAGAAGATAAAATTTTGTTTTTAGATTCTTCTTTATTTTCGTCATAAATATAAAATTTAATTTTATCGACAAAAGATTTTGCTTTTTCATACATTAAAGACGAATCGGAATCGGTCGGAAGACCGTTTGTAAAAACGACATTTACTTTTTTACATTTGTCACTCAGCACCCTTGCTATTACAAGTCCGTCTCCTCCGTTTTTTCCCTTCCCGACAACTACACAGACCTCATCTTCAGATGTGACAAGAGGTTCAATCTCATTGGCGCAGGCATTTCCCGCACTTTCCATAAGTCGCGTAAAGTTCATTACCTTTTCATTTGCGACTTCTTCCATTTTTCTTATTTGTTCAACCGAAAGTATTCTCATTTAATCCTCCAAATAGGCAATAACAATAGCAATAGCATTATTTTTTTCATGTGAAATCGAGACAGTAAATTCCGCATTTTCAAATGTTTGTAAAGCTTTTTCGCTTAACAAAATATAGGGCGCTCCGGATTCATTATGTAAAATTTCAATTTCCTTAAGCAATTCAATACTTAACGGCATATTTTGGGACTTAAAAAAAGCTTCCTTCGCAGCGAAAATTCCCGCTGCGGAAGCATAGCTTTTATTTTTTATATATTCCTGTTCTTTGTCCGAAAAAACCCTTTTTACAAAAGTTCGATTTTGCATTGCATTTTCAATTCTGTCAACAGAGGTAATATCAATACCCGTTTTTAATGTCATGCAAACCGTCCTTTCATAAATACGATAGGATTATAACAATAAACAGGAAGAAAAACAATTCAAATAATTAAAACGTAAATTTTAGATTTTAATCGGTAGCGCAGGATTATCAATCCTGCGTTTACCGTTTTTCTTATATGCAATATTAATCTAACAAAGAATATTGCAATCGGGCGATTGATCATCGACTGCTAAGATATTTTATTTGTCATGTAAAACGACATTTTTGCAATGCCCTCGGCCCCGGATTGTAAAACGGAGAATTCTTGTTCTTTGTCGTTTATCCCGCCTATTGCATAGACCGGCAATGAAGAGAACCCTACAATTTCCTTTAGTTTTTCGGCTCCCCTACCCGCTTTGCCGGGTTTGCAATTCGTTTCAAAGACATTACCAAACATCAAAGCAGTTGCACCTATGTTTTCGGCTCGTTTGATTTCATCTTTATCGTGAATTGAAATGATTATATTTTCAAAAGCTGACAAATCTCCCGCAGCTTCGGCAATTTTAAGAGGCAGAGCAACATTTTTTATATTCAACTCTCTTGCGATTTCGTAAAAAGAATTAATATAAAATTCAGTTTCATTATAATCGCAAATTTTCTTTATTTTTTTCGAAAGTTTCAAAAACTCTTCCGAGTTTAAGTCTTTTTCCCTGAGTATTAAAATATCGATATCAAAGTTCTTTAGAACTTCCGATATTTTGTCTTCAAAACTTTTGCCCGAAACCAAAGCTCTGTTTGTTACGCAAATTTTCTTATACATATTAAACAAAAAGATAATCGTTCATAACCGGCTGGAAACCGCTGTCTTTGATTGACTTTACAATTTCTTCCGTGCTTCTTGGATCGGCAATTTCAAATTGGTCGTCACCCTTATCTTTTATTTCTTTTCCGCGCAATCCTATTCCGGTGCTTACTCCTGCAGAAATTTTAGTAGCATATTTTATAATTTCTTTTCTGAAACCGGCTCTTTCCCTTGTGGAAACAGTTATTGACGCATAGGGCAAAAACAGTCTGTATGCGCAAATTATCTGCAAAAGCTCTTTTTCCGTTACCTTATTATAATTGTCGTATGAGTCACCGGGTGTCGGTCTGAGCCTTGGGCAAGACATTGCAATTTCGGCATGCGGATATTTTCTCTGAATTAAGTATGCATGATATGCATTTGAAAATGCGTCGCGTCTAAAGTCGGTAAGTCCGAATAAAACTCCGAAACCTACTCCCCTCATTCCGCCTAAAATCGCTCTTTCCTGTGTATCAACTCGATAAGGAAAACTTCTCTTTCTGCCTGCAGGGTGAAGCTGTCCGTATTTTTTCGTGTCATAAGTTTCTTGAAACACCGTAACATAATCGGCATGGTGTTCGTGCAATTTCTTATAATCTTTTACATCGCATGGATAAATTTCAAGAGCTATATTTTTAAAATATTCAGATGCTATTTGGCAGGCATTCGCAATATAATCGATATCGGACATTTTATTGCTTTCTCCGGTCAATATAAGGACTTCTTCAAGTCCGGAGTCCTTGATAGCCTGCATTTCTTGTCTTATTTCATCATCATCGAGCTTTGCTCTGTGAATTTTATTGTTTGCTCGGAAGCCACAATAAACACAGGCATTTTCACAATAATTTGCTATATAAATCGGTGTGAAAAGATTTACACAATTTCCGAAATGTTTTTTTCTGACTTCAAAGGCACGCTGTCCGATTTCTTCAAGCATTTCTGACGCTGCAGGAGACAAAAGTGCCGCAAAATCAACCTCGTTTAAGTTATCTTTGTAAATGGCATTTTCAACATCGGCTTTGGTAAACGAATCAAAATCCATTTCATCGGCTCTTGTCAGAACTTTCTGTCTGATATCGGAACCTATATCTTCCATATCATCAAAAAATTCCATATGATTTATATTTTCAAACATTTTATTCCTCCAGTAAAAAGTCGGTTACGGGTGATGAAGCATGTCCCTTTTTGCTGACTCTTCCAAGCTTTGCAAGATATGCGGCTCTTCCGGCGTTTATCGCATCATTAAATGCTTTTGCCATAAGAACTTTATCACCGGAAGTTGCTATCGCGGTATTTGACATTACGGCGGCGGCGCCCATTTCCATTACCTTGCAGGCTTCGGACGGTCTTCCGATTCCGGCATCGACAATAATCGGCAAATCAATTTCATCAATTAATATTTGAATAAATCTCTCTGTTTCAACTCCTGAATTAGATCCGATCGGAGAAGCAAGCGGCATAACGGCTGCCGCACCCGCATTCTGCAAGTCACGCGCAACATTTAAATCGGGATACATATACGGAAGAACAACAAATCCCTCTTTTGCCAAAACTTCCGTAGCCTTTACGGTTTCATAGTTATCGGGAAGAAGATATTTGGTATCTCTGATAACTTCAATTTTAATGAAATCTCCACAACCGAGTTCCCTTGCAAGTCTTGCGATTCTCACTGCTTCTTCTGCATTTCTCGCGCCCGATGTGTTTGGAAGCAAGGTTACATTGTCGGGAATATATTTAATGATATCATCAGTTTCGCTGTTTGCTCTTCTGAGTGCCATTGTTACGATTTCAGCTTTAGCACCGGTTATTGCAGCCTTTATAAGTTCGGGATCATATTTGCCGGAGCCTAATATGAATCTCGAAGTGAATTCTTTTTTTCCTAAAATAAATTTATCATCTTTCATTTTATCTCTCCTATTATTAAATTAAACGCTAAATTTGCTTGATGAGCCGCGCAGATTGCAACTCTTGGCGCCACCAAAACTCCGTCTTTATTTACATCAGATTTTTGGTCTCCGCAAATAAATAGCCTGTCATTTATTTTCTCGGTTTTTATTACATTGTTTTTCCCGATTCCTGCCATACCGTTTCCGGAAATTATTATCGGTTTTTCCGTTTTTTCAAGCAGGTTTTGAACCAACATGGCCTTTTCTTTTGCTTTGTCAAATGCTTCGATTACAATATCTTTATCGGAAAACAGAGAAATTATATTTTCTTTTGTAACTTTGACTGTTTCGATTTTTACATTAAAATCCGGGTTGATTTTAAGTAAATTTTCTTTTAGAGCCAATGTTTTAGGCTTTCCCACCTGATCATAAAAATAAGCCTGACGATTAAGATTTGCGATTTCAACTTTGTCAAAATCAATTATTGTAAGTTCTCCAAAAAAACATCGGGCTAAAAAAGTTGATATATTTGAACCTAAGCCACCGAGTCCCGCAACTGCAATTTTTGCTTTGGACAACTTTTCCAATCTATCGGAATCTATTGTTTTTGAAAAAATATTTTTTATTTCGTCCAGATTAACCGCCTCCCACGAACTTAAGAATTTCGACCTTGTCACCGTCTTCTAACATATATGTTCCATATTCATTCTTTTTTATTATCTTTTCATTGACTTCAACGACAACAATGTCTTTCTTATATCCTTCTTGTAAAATCAAAGATTCTATTGTTATAGAGTTTTCATAATCTTTTATTTTGCCGTTAACTTTAATCATTTTTTCTCCCAAATAAATTTTTAATTTTGAGTTATATTCAATTACATTGATTTATTTAAAATCATATAAAATTATAACATTAAAATAAGTATAAAAAATAAAAAACACGAAGAAACTACACCCGCGGTGGTGTACCCCTTCGTGCGAAACAATTCACATTCTGCTATAAGTCTAATCTAATTTTAAGATATTGTCAACAGACAGATTAAATTCATGCGACATTTGAGTCGCTGCAATTATTATTAATTGAAACCACTTCAAATGACGGCGCCTTATGTATTCTGCGAACCTGATATTCATTTCTGTCATTAATGTTCAGTCTTTTGAAAAGTCTTTTTTCAAATTTAACAACAGTTTCTTCATTTATAAATCCAAAAATCAAGAGTAAAGAGAAGAGTATTTCAAATATAGAAATTATCATTTTTGCCTCCATATATATCAATTAATTAATCGAACATTTGTTTACTTACAAATTTATTATATCAATTAAATTTCATTTGTCAATACAAATGTTCGATTATTTTTGTGTTTTTGTATAATTGTTCAAATCATTAAAATTACAAGTGTTACAGCCATGTTCATAGCCCGGGATTGTTAATCCCGGGTTCATCGGTTTATCGAAAATCAAATAATTTTATCAACGCAATATAGAACGGGCGATTGATAATCGCCCGCTACGTTGGAGGGATACAAATTGAAGTATTTGTGATAAATCAAAAATTATAGATTTAATTTAATCTACACAATCTCATACGAAATTTTTCCTTTCTTGGTAGCCCGGGATTATTAATCCCGGGTGCCTCGGTTTACCGAAAATCAAATAATTTTATCAAAACAATATGGAATGGGCGATTGATAATCGCCGTTTTAGATATAAGACCGTAGACCAATCCTTACCAGTATCCCGGGATTATGGGTACCGGGTAGCTTTGATTAAACAACAAACATGTTCGGGCGAATGTAATCGCCCGCTACGGTGGGTGGAATCTAATATCTATTATTTGACAAAACTTTTGATTTTATTTACAATTTACTTAATTTTTAAGGCTCCGAAGGAGTATAAACATGAATGATTTTGACAAAATTTGCATGAATTGCATGCATGAATTCAAAAATAAATTTGAGTGCGAACATTGCGGGTTTGACAACAGCACTTCTCAAGAAGCACCGTTTTTACCATTCAGAACAATCATTGCACAGAGATATTTAATAGGATCTGTCAGAGAATTTAACGGTGATGGCGTTACCTATGCTGCTTTTGATACACTCAATAATTCTCCGGTAGAAATAAGAGAATTTTTGCCGACTAATATTTGCAAAAGGGATAAATTTTCGAATGATTTAATTGTCAATAATGAAAAGAACAATCTGTTTAATGATTACAAAATAAAATTTACAGATCTGTGGAAAAAACTTGCAAGACTACGTGGAATAAATAATTTTATTCTTGTCTATGACATAATTGCAGAAAATAATTCTGTATATGCCATATTTGAAAACTCAAATCAGTATATAACTTTGAGAGAGTATCTTGCGCAGACCGAAAAAGGTTATCTCGATTGGTCACAAGCAAGAAAATTATTCATGCCGGCTTTGACAACTCTTTCTACTTTACACAAAGTTGGAATTATACATACCGGAATTTCACCGTCTACCTTGCTTGTTACAAATTCAGGAAAACTTTTATTCAGTGGATTTTCGATTGCTCCCGCAAGAACTTCGAGAACGGAATTAGAGCCTGAACTTTTTGACGGATACAGCGCAATAGAACAATATGGATTTGCGGAAAGACAAGGTCCCTGGACTGATATATATGCTTTTGCGGCTGTTTTATACAGAACGTTGACGGGAATCACTCCAATGGAAGCAACTGCCAGAGTTACAAATGATAAGATGATGATCCCGGCAGAGTTTGCCGAAATAATTCCGCCACATATAATATCTGCAATCATAAATGCCATGCAGATTTTGCCTGATGACAGAATAAAAGATGTTGAAGAATTTAGAGCTGAGCTTTCAGCTTCGCCGAGTTCAACAATAGCAAAAACAGCAACATTGTCTCCGATAACGCAAAAAATGGAAGGCATGATTAATAAATCTTCCAATAAACAAAAAACGGAGAGCGAAAATCAAAAAAACGAAAAAACAAAAAATAAGAAACGAAGTCAAAATACTCTTGCAATTACTTTGAGTGTCCTCGCTTTCATTCTTGCCGCTGTAATGATTGTAACTTTTGCTCTGTTTATGACTAAGAAAATCAGCAGCCCTTTACCAAAAGATAAACAAGTTGAATCCACTACCCCGGAAAAAATAATGGTCGACGTACCGGATGTTGTCGGTTCTTCATATTACACCGTTAAAGCAGAGAGAACTCTTTCAGATTTTAACGTTGATGTTAAATATGAAAAAAGTAATGATAAACCAAAAGGTCAAATTATAAGCCAATCCATTGAGCCCGGCAGATCCGTTCCGAAGAACAGCAACATTACCATCACTGTAAGTTTAGGCCCTGAACAGGTTGTTGTTCCGAATGTTGTCGGAAAAGATTATGACGAGGCAAAATCTCAACTTGAATCTTTGGGCTTTGTTGTAAATAAAATCGATAAGTCTAATTTTAATAATGAAAAACCAAATTCAGTCGCTGAACAGAGCGTTGTGCCTAACAGTTCAAAGAACAAAGGTTCAACAATAACGCTGATTGTTTGGGGAAAAGAATCAACACTTCCTACATCTGAAAATCCAAACAGCACAACTCAACCGTAATAAACCGTAGCAAAAAAACACACCCGAACGGGTGTGTTTTTTATTTCGCATAAAAGACTTTGGTGAAGGTCTTTGATTAATGCGAATTTTTAGACAGAGAATTAACCGTTGATATTTTTATCCAAGGTATCAAGGCTTTCTTTCAACTGTCCGGGGAGGTTGTTAAATTGCGAATAGAATTTCTTTATACCATCAACTTCTTCTTTCCAAAGCTCTTTATCAACCGTCAGCATCTGTTGAAGTCTATCTTGACTGACTTCATCTTCAATACCTTTCAAATTGATATCCTCAACTTTGGGCAGATAGCCGATTTCACTTTCAACTGCATCAACTTCACCGTCACATCTCTTGATGATCCAGTCAAGAACACGCAGATTATCGCCAAATCCCGGCCACATAAATTTGCCGTCTTCATCTTTTCTGAACCAGTTTACATTGAAAATCTTCGGTGCTTTATCTTCATCGAGTGTTTCGCCGATTTCAATCCAATGTTTGAAATATTCAGACATATCGTAACCACAGAACGGAAGCATTGCCATTGGATCACGACGCACAACTCCTACAGCACCTGCTGCCGCAGCCGTTGTTTCCGATGCCATAACAGATCCTACGAAAACTCCGTGATTCCAATCTCTTGACTGATATACAAGCGGAGCAAGTTTTGCTCTCCTTCCGCCGAAAATAAATGCTGATATCGGCACGCCCTGCGGGTTTTCAAATTCTTTTGATAAAACAGGGCAATTTTGAATCGGAGCCGTAAATCTGCTGTTTGGATGAGCACCCTTTTCTTCAGATGTCTCTCCATTCCAGGGATTTCCTTTCCAATCAATCGCGTTCTTCGGAGGATTGTCGTTAAGTCCTTCCCACCATGGTGTATTGTCAGACTTATCTAAAACAACATTTGTAAAAATTGTTCCTTTTTTAGTTGTTGCAAGTGCATTCGGATTTGATTTGTCATTTGTGCCGGGAGCAACTCCAAAGAAACCATTTTCGGGGTTCATAGCATAAAGTCTGCCGTCTTCGCCTTTTCTGATCCAAGATATATCGTCTCCGACAGTCCAAACTTTATATCCCTTTTCTTTATAAATTTCAGGTGGAATAAGCATGGCTAAATTTGTTTTTCCACAAGCTGAAGGGAAAGCCGCACACACATATTTCACTTCTCCCTTTGGGTTTTCTATTCCCAAAATGAGCATGTGTTCAGCCTGCCAGCCCTCATTTTTTCCTTGATAAGAAGCTATTCTGAGAGCAAAGCATTTTTTACCTAAAATTACGTTTCCGCCATATCCGGAATTAACCGAATATATTGTATTGTCTTGCGGGAAGTGACAGATATATCTTTTTTCTGCATCAAGATCACATTTTGAGTGAATTCCTCTTACCCAATCATCGCTGTCGCCCAAAACATCCAAGACCTTTTTTCCGATTCTCGTCATAATTGCCATATTTAAAACAACATAGATAGAATCTGTTACTTCAAGTCCGGCTTTTGAAAATGGCGATCCGATTACGCCCATTGAATACGGAATGACATACATTGTCTTTCCCTTCATTGAACCACGTGCAATATCATCTAACATCTTGTAGCATTTATCAGGATCCATCCAATGATTGGTAGGACCTGCCTGCTCCTCTTTCGGCGTGCAGATGAAAGTTCTGTCTTCAACTCTTGCAACGTCATTAACAGCTGTTCTGTGTAAATAACAGCCTGGATATTTTTCCTGATTGAGTTCTAAAATTTCGCCCGTAGAACAGGCTTCTTTTCTCAACTGATCTAATTGTTCTTCGCTTCCGTCAATCCATACAGTTTTTGCAGGAGACAAAAGTTCTTCACAATTTTTAACCCATTCTAAAATCTTTTTGTTCTGCGTAAGCATTTAATCGATGTTCCTTTCAAAAATGAAATTTATTAAATCGGTAATTTCTTTTTTCTAATAAATAATACTATTGTAAGCGATTATTGTCAACGATTTTGCATTTTTTATAATCAAAAATTGCATTTTTATTCTTATTGTTAGATTTTGAGCATAATCTTTTATTTTTTTTGTATGTATTGTATAATGCTTTTATGAAAATATCATTTATTATACCTTGTTACAACGAGGAAGATAACGTTCGTCAAATGAAAGATTCTCTGTCAAAATCATATAAAAAATATGATGATGTTAAACTGGAGCTTATTTTTATAGATGACGGATCAACAGATAAGACTTTGGACAATTTAAAGGATCTTGAAAGCGATGAAAAAACAGAGGTAAAAATCATTGAACTTTCAAGACATTTCGGGAAAGAAAGCGCTATGTTTGCAGGGCTTTCTTTGTCAAAGGGTGACTATGTTTGCAATATTGACGGCGACTGTCAGCAGGATCCGGAATTTACAACAAAGATGTTCGATATGTTAAAAGAGAACAAAAACGTAGACTGTGTTGCAACCGTCGCAACTAAAAGACTTGAAACAAAAAAAAGTAAATTTTTAAAGTCAGCATTTTATAAAATAATAAATTTTTTATCCGAAACCAAGTTTGAAAACGGAGCATCGGATTTTCGTATGTATACAAGACAAGTTGCAAATGCGATTTTAGATATGAAAGAATATCACCGCTTCACAAAAGGCTTGTTCTCATTTGTGGGATTCAACGTCGTTTACATGGATTATACCCCGCTTGCAAGACTTAACAGCCAAAGCAAATGGTCTTTCAAAAAATTGTTTTATTATGCACTTGAAGGATTTTTATCTTTTGGTCAGCATCTCTTTGTGCCCCTATTTTTTGTCGGAGTTTTCCTGTTTATCATTTCTATAATAATGTTTTTATTTGGAATAATAGGCTTTTTCTCAGAAAATCATTCCTTCATTTCAATTTATACTTTGATTAATTTCTTGTTTTTCATTGAAGGAATTAAATTACCGGCGATGGCGGTTTTAGGAGAATATATTTCAAAGATATATATTCAGACAAAGAACAGACCCATATTTATCGCAAAAAATTATTTTAATCAGCCTATGAAAAATAAAAAAGAAAATTAAAAAAGAAAATGGTGCATACATTGTATGCACCGATTTTTTATATCTTCTCGCAATGAATTTCTTCATCTTTCATTGAGAGTTTATATTTTTCACCTTTCTTAACCGATTCGTCCAAAATCAGATTTGCAATATAATCTTCAATCTGAGTGCTTATCGCTCTTTTGAGCGGTCTTGCACCATATTCCGGATCGTATCCTTTGTCGGCGATAAATGAAACAACGCTGTCATCAAATTCGACATATATTTCATTTTTTTCAAGTCTTAAAGAGAGTTGTTTTAAAAGATTATTGGCAATGATTTTTATTTGTTCTTTCTTCAAGCTCTTGAATACAATTATATCATCAACTCTGTTTAGAAATTCGGGTCTGAAAGTCTTCTTGAGTTCCGATAAAACATTATCCTTTATTTCATCATCGGAAATTTGTTTTTCTTCTCCCTCTCCGGCCTTAAATCCAAGGGTTTCACCTTGATTCATAATGGTTCTTGCACCGACATTAGAAGTCATAATGATTATTGTGTTTTTGAAGTTTACTTTTACTCCTTGAGAATCCGTCAAGATACCGTCATCGAGAATTTGAAGTAACATATTGAATATGTCCGGATGAGCTTTTTCAATCTCATCAAACAATATTACACTGTAAGGCTTTCTCCTGACTTGTTCGGTTAATTGACCTCCTTCATCATATCCGACATATCCGGGCGGTGAGCCTATAAGCTTTGATGCCGTATGTTTTTCCATGTATTCAGACATATCAAATCTTATAATTGCACTCTCGTCTCCAAACAATGACTGCGCAATCGCTTTTGAAAGTTCTGTTTTGCCCACTCCGGTCGGTCCTAAGAATATAAATGAGCCTATCGGTTTTTTGGGGTCCTTGATTCCCGTTCTAGATCTTCTTATTGCGCTGCTGACTGATTTTACAGCTTCCTCCTGTCCTATTATTCTCTTGTGTAATTCGTCTTCCAAATTCAAAAGCCTTTTGCTTTCAGACTGGGTAAGTTGTGTAACCGGAACATTAGTCCATTGAGACACAATTGAAGCTATATCTTCCTTTGTGACACATTTTTCCTCTCTGTTTGACTTATCTTTCCACGCTTCTTTTTCTTTTTTCAATTCATCGTTGAGTTTCTTTTCTTCATCACGAAGTTTTGCAGCTTTTTCAAAATCCTGTTGTGATACAGCAACTTCTTTTTCGGACTTCAGCTCTTCAATTTTCTTTTCAATTTCTTTCAAACTTTGAGGTGATGTAACCGATTTCAATCTTATTCTTGAAGCAGCTTCATCGATCAAGTCAATTGCTTTGTCAGGTAAAAATCTGTCGCCTATGTATCTTGAACTCATATCAACCGCCGCATAGATTGCATCATCTAAAATTTTAACTTTGTGATGAGCTTCATATTTGTCACGAATACCTTTTAAAATTGCAACACTGTCTTCTTCCGATGGTTCATCTACCATAACAGGTTGGAATCGTCTCTCCAAAGCGGCGTCCTTTTCGATATATTTTCTGTATTCATTTATTGTAGTGGCACCGATCACCTGAAGTTCACCTCGTGCAAGAGAAGGTTTTAAGATGTTTCCCGCATCCATCGAGCCCTCTGCACTTCCGGCTCCGACTATGGTATGAATTTCATCTATAAACAGCATAGTGTTTGTAGACGCCTTAACCTCTTCCAAAACTTTTTGCATTCTCTCTTCAAATTCTCCGCGATATTTGCTTCCTGCAACCATCGAATTTAAGTCTAAGGTTACAATTCTCTTGTCTTTTAGAATATCAGGAACTTCATTTTTAGAGATTTTGAGCGCCAATCCTTCGGCTATTGCAGTTTTACCGACACCCGGTTCGCCTATTAAAACAGGATTATTTTTTGTCCTTCTGCTTAAAATCTGCACTACTCTTTGAATTTCTTTATCGCGTCCGATAACCGGATCTATCTTATTTTCCTTTGCGAGTTTCGTTAAATCTCTTCCATATTTATCAAGTGTCGGAGTCGAATCGATTTCATTTCCTCCGGCTTTTTGGGCCATACCAGGATTTCCCGCAAATTCGCTTGCAATGTCATTTGAATTTATACCAAGTTTATAGAGAATATAGAACGCGCTGCTTTCTGTATCACTTAGCATTCCTATAAAAAGATGTTGAGCTCCGGCCAAAGTCAATCCCTGAGATCTTGCAAGTCTTAAGGAATAGTCGATTATATTCTTAATGTCCGGAGAGAAAGATTCCGGTGAAAGCTGAGTTTTTCTTCCTTCCCCTATGCTCTGTCTCAAAATCTCTTTCATTTCAGAAAATCCGATGTTTTTAGAAGACAAAACTCTTCCTATAACCGAATTTTCATTCTCTGACAACGCGCAAAGAAGATGCTCGCTGCCCACATAATTATGTCCCATTTCTTCTGATATTTTAATTGCTAAATTTAATATTTCATTAGCTTCATCGTTAAATCCCGAAAATTTAAACATTTTTATTCCCCCTTTTCGTCTTTATCTTCTTTTTCTTTATTTTCTCTAATTAAGTCTCTCAGCCTTGCGGCTTCTTCGAAATTTTCTTCATCTATTGCCTTTTCAAGTTCCTTTTGCAAATCCGACTTTTCTTCGTTGTTGTTATTGTTGTCAACGACTGTATAAGCAATTTGCGGATGTGTTTGTTTATTGTAGCTTCCCGAGAAATCTTCGCCGAATAAACTCGGTAACGAGAAAAAGCTTTCGCCGGAAAGTATTGAAGGGGCGTTGAAGAAGTTTTCAAACAGACTTCCGAATCCCGAAAATACGGGTTTGTTGAACATATCGGAATATCCGAGCTTTTCGGCACAATCAGAGCAAAGATGTAATTCCTTTGATTTACCGTTTATCGATCTTTTTATAAATACATTAGCTTGTCTAAGCTTACAATTTTGACATAACATATTAATCCTCCTCATTAAGAATATTCATTATCATATTTTTAAAAATACTCGCTCTAACTTTATTTCTTTCATCTCTGTTTGCATCCTTCATTGTTGAATCAGATAATGCTGACAATATAAGCCGAGCCTCGTTTAGTGTTAAAAAATTTGAGTTGTAAAAATTATGGACCAAAGCCTGTAAAGTGTTTTCATCATAACTGTCGCCCGACTCACTTAAAACACCGGTCACATAATCTAATCCGTCATTAGTAACTCGCGAAATTCTTATGTAGCCGCCACCGCCTCTTCTTGACTCGACAATGTATCCGTGCTCAGGTGTAAATCTTGAAGATATCACATAATTTATCTGACTCGGGACACAGCCTAATTCATTTGCCAATTCGTTACGCGATATCTCGGTAATTCCTTCTTCCGAAAGCATTTCAATAATCAAAGACGCAATTTTATTAGATAAATTCATCTTTTTTGATTCACTCCTTTTCTTCCAATAAGGTTAAAATATTTTAGACTTTGACTTTCTTTAACCTTTAACCGTATTATATAGTAAAGGTCAGAAAAAGTCAAATCTTTTTCAAAAAATTTTTCCACAAAAAAAATCGGCGAAAAATCGCCGATTTTAAAGAAAATAAATTTTTATTTAGCAGGCTTATATTCTTTGTATCCGTCTGTTTTCAACTTTGCGGTGAGATTTTCCAAATCTGAGGTTCCATAGTTATACTTCATATTTTGTGCCGTATCAATATCTGCATTCATATCTTTTAAGACATAAGCCGAATATCCGAAACAAACATACTCTACACTCGGTTCATCAGAATATTTGCTGCTCTCGGTAATTTTAAAAATAGTCATGCAGATAACTGAATCGGATTTATCCATAAAACTTGAAGCCGGTGAAGCTTTTATATAATCGGATTTCTTTTCGATTGTATAAGTTCTGTAATCGGTATTTTCGTACTCCGACTTTGCAAGAGTAATGTTTTTATCAAACAGCGCCTTTAAGTTCTTAATATCGTTAACTTCTTTAAGACCGGAAACTTTTACATCAATATTTATTTTATCAAGTGCTTTTCCCTGTTTTTCAAGATAATTCAAGTATTCATTATTTACTTTAAATTTAACTGTATCACCGTTTTTCAAGCCTTGAGGTACATCTCCGTCAAAAACAAATAAATTAATCTCATTATTATCAACTTTTACTTTTGGAATATTGACAACTCCATATCCGTTAAAGCCGGAAAATGTCAGTTTATTTTCCTTCATCAAATCATCCAGCTTGATTTTGGTTGTGGGTTTAAGACCTTTTACAGTAAAAGTCTTTTTTTCGGATTTAATCAAAGAGCCTGCAGGTGCCGTAACAGTTAACACCACTTTGTCTCCGTTTTTAAGATTTTCCGTCTTATCAAACTTATAATCAAAAGATTCTAAGGTGTTTGCCGCAAGTTGTAATTTTTGATAAAACTTCTTGTCTCCCTGTGCTAAAAAATAAAGTTGGCCGGACTCTGTATCATCAACGTCAAAAACGCCCTGTGCTGCCATAGACTGCATGGTAGCAACTTGTTTTTTATTAAATCCTGCCTTTTTTAAGACCTTTGAAGTTAAAGTTATTGCAAAATCTTTATCGTTAGTTTTGATAGTTCCGTATCCGTCATATCCGGTAAATTCAACCTTCAAATCATTGACAACGGAAACCGGTTTTTTAGAATGATGGACTAACAATCCTATAATCACAGCAAGTATGATGACCGCACATAAAATCAGATATAAAGTCTTGTTTTTTTGAACGATTCCTTAAATTTAGAAGGACTTTTTTCAGGCTTTATATTTACTTGCTCATCGGTTTTAACCTCGTCTTTAATATCAACAGCAGTAGCATCCTTTTCTTTTTTCATAAAATTACACCTCTTTTTGTATTAATATTTTATTGTTTATATTTTAACAATTATTACATAAAAATACAACTTGTTTTAAACACTTTAAGCAGTAGATTTATAAACGGAATCATCGACTGTAAAGTGTAGACTTATACTACAATAAAGCTTATAGCGATTGTCCGGCAACATTTTGTTTGCTCCTTGTAAATTTGTAATTTTATATTTTAAAAATTCGGTCTTCATCCTGTCTTTTTACACAAAAATATAAATTATGAATAAAGTCTCAACTTTGTTCCCGTATATCATGAAATTATTGAAAGTAAAGACTTTTTATTATATAATCATCGATTGTAATATACTTATATATATTCAAAGGAAGTTGATTTGAGTGGCAGATGTAAAAAACAAAAATAAAAAAATTAATATAATTCTGCCTATTTCTTTGGTTATCGCAATTTTAATACTGACAATCTGTGACTATTTTTACAATTATCGCAGAAATGTTCCAAAAATCACTAATCAGACTGTAGCAATGGGTTCTCCTATTTTATGTTCGGTTTATACAACGGACAAATCAACGGCCGAAAAAATAACAAAAGAGATTTTTGATCAAATCCGTTATACTGACACTTCTTGTCTTTCATCGACGAACGAAAAATCTGAAATTTATAAATTAAACACTACTAAAAGCACTGCTCTTTCGCCAAAAACTCTTGAAGTTATTAAAAAAGGCATTGAATATAAAAAAGATTGCAAGTTTTTCGATGTAACCGTCGGAAATCTTTCTTCATGTTGGGGAATCGATACCGATCATGCAAAAGTTCCTTCTCAAACAGAAATCAATAATGCGATCTCAACAATTGACATAAATTCAATAAACATTTCAAAATCGCCACAAGAAATTTCAATAGGCAAAACCCAAAAAATTGATTTAGGGGCACTTGGCAAAGGCGTGGCTTGTGATGAATCAAAGAGAATTTTTGTAAAAGAAAATGTAAAATCAGCAATTGTTTCGGCAGGCGGAAGCATTGTTTTACACGGAAAATTTCCAAATTCAAAAGATGGTCTGTGGACAGTCGGAATAAAGAGACCACAAATTGATAAAAACGACTATGTGATCTCGGTTAAAGTTCCTGAATGTTTTGTTTCAACTTCCGGTGATTATGAAAAAGTTTTAGTTAAAGACGGAAAGACTTATCATCATATCTTAAACCCATTTACTGGATATCCGATTGAAAACAATTTAAGTTCTGTTACAGTATTTGCAAGCAGCGGAATAGATGCCGACTTTTTGTCAACAGCCTGTTATAGTCTTGGTTACAATGAAGAATCTTTGAATTTACTAAAAAAATATAATGCAGAAGCTATTTTTATAGACCACGACAAAAAAATAACCTGCACCGAAAAAATCAAATCTAAAATGAAAATAGAAGACAATTCCTATAAATTTTAATATGCAAAAGATGATAAAAAAATCTGATTTTATTTTAATAGTTTTACTTGGTTTAATTTTAGTGTCATTTGTTTTGTTTAAGACATATAAATCTAAGACTCAAAGAAATTATTTGATTGCTGAAATATCGGTAAAAAATCAAGTAGTTTACAGAATAAATCTTTCAAAGGTAGATAAACCTTACACCATTAAATTAGATACCAACCCCTCATCGGTCATTGAAGTTGACAAAGGGAAAATAAGATATAAATCTTCGGATTGTCCGGATAAAATTTGTGTCAGAACTTCTTTTCTTGACGGTAATCTTCAGAGTGCTGCCTGTGTTCCGGCTCAGTCATCAATCACAGTCAGAGCAACCAATGAAGACACGAACACTCCGGATGTTGTTACGTATTAAGGATAAAAAAGTGAGCAATAATAAAAACAATATAAATCCTAAACTTCAAAAACTTGCTTTAACCGCAGTCCTATCGGCACAGGCTATTTTCCTGTCTTTTATCGAGAGCCTTATTCCCGTTTCTCAAATTTTGCCGCCCGGAGCTAAAATCGGTCTTGCCAATATCGTTACGATGTTTGCTGTTTTATCCGGAGGTTTCGTTTCAGCTTTAATCGTAACTATTATGAAATCTCTTTTTATTTTAATTATTTCAGGCCCAATGGCTTTTGTGATGAGTATCTCAGGCGGCCTAATAAGTCTTTTGATAATGATTTTAATCTTCAAATTGCCAAATAATCCTTTTGGAATTATAGGTATTTCCGTTATCGCTGCAGTGGCACACAATTTTGCTCAACTCGCAGTATCAATAATGATAACAAAAACAAGGGCACTTTTTTTCGCTTACTCGCCCGCTCTGCTTTTCTTCGGAATAATTGCAGGTGTTTTAACAGGTTTGCTATTACACTTTTCTATGCCTCTGCTTAAAAAGCAAGAAAAATTTTTTGGTTCTAAGACATAAGTCTGAACATATATAAATATGATATCGCAAATGCGTAAATATTTAAGGAGTTGAATAAATGAAAGGAACTAAGTTGCAGGATGTGCTTAAAGCCCGCTTTAAAAATCATGGCGGCGCCAAGGTATCTCATTATAAGAATACCAAAGCACAAAAAGTAGTGCGTATGCCGGCTCCGGCAAAAGTTATTCTGCCAATGGTGCAACATATCGGCGCTCCTTGCGCTCCGACAGTTAAAGTCGGAGATGAAGTAGCTGTCGGTCAAGTTATCGGAGACAGTGAGGCTTTTGTCAGTGCCCCAATTCACGCAACAGTTTCGGGAAAAGTTGTTTCTGTAGGAAATGTTAAGATTTCCACAGGTGCTGAAATTCCCGGAGTAACAATCGAGTCTGATGGTCAAATGCGTCTTTTTGACGGTATAAAACCACCTAAATTCGATACAAAAGAAGAATTTTTAAAGGCCGTGAGAAATTCAGGTTTAGTCGGTCTTGGCGGAGCAGGTTTCCCGGCTCATGTAAAGCTTAATTTTAAGGATGAGTTAAATGTTGACACACTTATCATTAACGCTGCCGAATGTGAACCGTTTATAACGGTAGACTACAGAGAGATGATTGAACACGCTTCAGATGTTCTCTATGGTCTTTATCAGACAAAGAAAGCAATTGGATTCAAGAATATCATTATTGCAGTTGAAGACAACAAAAAAGATGTTTTTGATGTTTTGAAACAGGCCGATGAAAAATTACCGGAATCCGATCACAGTGTTCAATTTGTAATGCTGAAATCTCAGTATCCTCAGGGGGCTGAAAAAGTTTTAATTCGTTCGGTTACCGGAAGAGAAGTTCCGATCGGTAAACTTCCCGCAGATGCAGGCGTTGTTGTAATGAACGTCGCTTCGATTGCATTTTTAGGAAGATATCTGAAAACCGGAAAACCACTTGTAAGTCGTTCACTGACTGTTGACGGTTCAGCCGTTGCCGAACCAAAAAATGTAAGAGTTCCGCTCGGAACACCTATCTGCGATTTGATTGAATTTTGTGGCGGACTTAAGTCCGATCCCTATAAAATCACAATGGGTGGACCAATGATGGGTATTACAGTTCCTGAACTTTGCGTTCCGGTTATTAAAAACAATAATGCTATCCTTTGCTTTGCAAAAGATGAGCTCCCGATTAAAAAAGAAACAAACTGCATAAATTGCGGAAAATGTGTGAGAACATGTCCTATGAAACTCACTCCGTGCAGAATTTCAAAAGCATATAAAAATAAAGATGTTGGAAGTCTTAAAGCTTTTTATACAAATAACTGTATGGAATGTGGCTGTTGTTCTTATGTTTGTCCCGCAGGAATTGCACTTGTTCAAAACATAAAACTCGGAAAAGCTCTCTTAAAAGAAGAACAATTAAAGGAGGCTGCTGAAAAATGAATGAAAACAAAAACACAAAACTCACTATGAGTGTTTCCCCTCACTTCAAATCAACAGAAACTACAATGGGAGTTATGCTCAATGTGATAATAGCCTTGCTTCCGGCTTTGATTGCCTCAATTTTCGTTTTCAAAATGAAAGCATTTATGGTAATTGCAACTTCTGTTATTTCCTGCGTCCTCTTTGAATACATCGCAAGAAAAATCATGAAAAAAGAAAATACCATATATGACTTGAGTGCCGTAGTTACCGGAATTTTACTCGCCTTTAACCTGCCCTCGAATATTCCACTTTGGATTGTTGTTTTGGGTGCACTTATTGCTATTGTCGTTGTAAAGCAATTCTTCGGTGGTCTCGGACAAAACTTTGTCAATCCTGCACTTGCCGCAAGAATCATATTGATGTCATCTTTCCCGGCAAGAATGTCTTCATGGCCCGTTCCCGGAAAAGATGTCACCGTTACAGGTGCAACTCCGATGGCTCTTTTGAAACAACACAATATACAAGATCTTCCGAGCATTAAAGATATGTTATTTGGTATGCATGGTGGTTCTCTCGGAGAAACTTGTGCGATTGCTTTAATCTTAGGCGGTCTTTATCTCATCATAAAAAAAGTTATTACACCTACAATTCCTTTAACTTATATTGCAACCGTTGCAATAGGTATGTTGTTTGCAAGTAAATTTAATTTTACCTTCATGCTCTATGAAGTTCTCGGTGGCGGTCTTTTACTCGGTGCAATCTTTATGGCTACCGATTATGTAACTTGTCCGGTAACAGAAAAGGGTAGATTTATATATGCACTTTGCGCAGGTATATTAACTCTTTTAATCAGACTGTTTGCTTCAATGCCCGAAGGCGTTTCATTCTCAATTCTTTTGATGAACATTTTCACACCTCAGATTGATAAAATCAGTCGTCCAAAACCCTTTGGTTTTGTTAAAGAGAAAAAAGCTAAGAAAGTTAAGGAGGAGAAATAATGAAAAAAGCAAAAATTATTTTAATCCCTACAATTTCCCTCTTTATTATCTGTATGGTTGCAACTGCACTTCTTGCTTTGACAAACAAAATTACATTGCCAAAGATTGACCAAATCAACGCTGAAATTGCAGCAGAATCAAGAAAACAAGTTTTACCCGACGCTGTAAAATTCGTTAAAGAAAACAAAGATGGTGTCGGCGAATATTTTGTAGGTAAAAATGCGAAAGACGAAGTCGTAGGATATGTATTCACTTGTCCGGGAACAAATAAAGGATATGGCGGAATCGTTGAAGTTATGACCGGTATATCAAAAGACGGAAAAATAACCGGCGTTAATCCGATAACTTTAAATGAAACTCCGGGACTCGGAATGAATGCTGCTAAAGACACATTCAAAAATCAATTTAAAGATAAAAAAGGAACTTTGGAAGTCGTAAAATCTGAACCAAAAGACGGTCAGATACAGGCTCTCACAAGTGCCACAATTACTTCAAGAGCTTTCACGAGTTCCGTAAATGTTGCTCTTGAAAATTATGAAAAGATTGGAGGACAAAACTGATGGCAAAAGAAAAGAAAATGAACATCGGCAAGGAATTTTCCAAAGGCATTATTTCCGATAACCCCGTTTTCAGACTTGTTCTCGGTACATGCCCTTCCCTGGCTGTTTCAACTTCACTCGAAAACGCTCTCGGAATGGGAATCGCAGCTTCATTTGTTTTGATCTGTTCAAACGTCGTTATCTCTGCTTTGAGAAAAATCATTCCCGATAAAGTCAGAATTCCTGCTTTTATCGTTGTTATCGCAACCTTTGTTTCGATAGTTCAAATGATGGTTCAGGCTTTCGCCCCCGCTCTCAATGAAGCACTCGGTATATATCTTCCTCTTATTGTTGTTAACTGTATTTTACTTGGAAGAGCAGAAGCTTATGCAAGTAAAAACTCTGTTTTACTTTCCGCTATTGACGGTTTGGGAATGGGTGTAGGTTTCACTATTGCAATCTCACTCATGGCTATTGTCAGAGAAATTTTAGGTGCAGGAACTCTTACTCTTAAATTGCTCGGTAAGGGTGTTTTGCTTGACCTTAACCCCTACATAGCAAAAATAGGTTTAGAACCTATCCTCATCTTTATCCTTGCTCCGGGCGGATTCTTTGTATTCGGTATTTTAATGGCTATTTTCAATAAGATTGCCGAAAGTAAAGGAAAGAAGAAGGCTGAGCTGGGTTGTGCCGGTTGTCCGATGAACGAAACTTGTGCTTCATGTGAACAACCGAAAAATAATAAAGAGGAGGCAATGTCTAAATGAAATTATTTATATTTATTTTCTTAACAGCCATCCTCACCAACAACTTTATCTTATCTAAGTTTTTAGGTATCTGTCCTTTCCTCGGCGTTTCCAAAAAAACCGGAACAGCCGTAGGAATGAGTGTGGCGGTTATCTTCGTTATGGCTCTTGCAACAGCCGTAACATATCCAATTAATAAATTTATCCTTGTTAAATATGACATGGTATATCTGCAAACAATCGTATTTATTTTGGTTATTGCAGCTTTAGTTCAATTTATTGAAACTTTCTTGAAGAAATATGTAAAAGCTCTATACAACGCACTTGGCATTTATCTTCCCCTTATAACAACAAACTGTGCCGTTTTAGGTGTTGTTGTTCTCAACATTACAGAAAATTACAACTTTGGACAATCAATGGTTAACTCCATAGGTGCCGGAATTGGTTTCCTTGTTGCTATGGTAATGTTTTCCGGTGTACGCGAAAGACTTGAAGGAAATGATATTCCTAAATTCCTTGAAGGTCTTCCGATAACCTTAGTAGCTGCTTCTCTCACTGCCTGTTCTTTCTTAGGATTTACGGGTCTTGTTGAGGGAATGCTGAAAATATAGGAGGTGCCTTGTGAATCCAATTTTACTCGCTGTAATCGTAGTTGCAGTTATCGGTCTCATTTTAGGACTGCTTCTTGCAATTGCTTCAGTTGTTATGGCTGTTCCTGTAGATGAAAAGGCAGCAGCAATAGAAGAAGTTTTGCCCGGAGCAAACTGTGGCGCCTGTGGATTTTCCGGTTGTTCCGGATATGCAGATGCTCTTGCAAACGGTAAGACAAAAGAAACAAGTCTTTGCGCTCCGGGAGGAGCTGAAGTCGCTGCCGAAGTAGCTTCTCTTTTAGGCGTTGCCGCAGGAGATGTTAAACCTCAATCAGCTGTAGTTCATTGCAACGGTACACCCGACAATTGTGAAACGACTTATGACTATTCAGGTGTTAAGACCTGTAAAGCCGCAAAAATGCTCTATGGCGGACCTAAGGCTTGCAAATTTGCCTGTCTTGGTTTAGGTGATTGCGTTGCTTCCTGTGAATATGACGCAATTCAAATCTGTGATGGTGTTGCAAGAATTGACTCATCTAAATGTGTATCATGTAAAAAATGTATCAGTGCTTGTCCTCAAGCTATCATTGATCTTGCACTTAAAAATAAAGACCAGGCAATTGTTTACTGTTCTAACCACGACAAAGGTGGAAAGACAAGAAAAGAATGTAAAGTCGGCTGCATAGGATGTATGAAATGCGTTAAGTCCTGTGAATTTGATGCAATCCATGTAGATAATTTCCTTGCACATGTTGACAGTGAAAAATGTACTGCCTGCGGCAAATGTGTTGAAGTTTGTCCTCAAAATTGTATCAGCATGGCAAATCTACCGTCAGCTTAAGACAAAATTTTAAAAAGGAGTTGCAAAAGCAACTCCTTTTTTATATGCGAAAAATTATATTATTTCGTCTTGCTGTTTTTATTATAATAAATCAGTTCAACAGATGTAGATCCTATCATAATAAAGAAAAAATAAAACTGTTTAATAAGCACTTCTAAATATTTACCAAAAATTCCGGGTGTTACGGAAATTAAAATCAAAACAATAATCGGTGGTAAAGAAAAAATAAGAAAATCAATTAAAGCTTCTTTTCTGTCAGAAACATTAAGAATATTATAGGCAAAAAACATTGATGTCAAAAGATAAATAAGAATGTTACAAATATTATGACCGACTATCATAGAATACAGAAAAGTTTTACTGACAGATTCAAGAAATGCCGAAGACAGTAAAAAAAGCGATATCAATGCAATATAGTAAAACGGATACTTAAGCCATAAATATTTACGTTTCATATTAACCTCCACAGTGACTATCTATTTTAATGAATTTATAAATTTTCATTATAATTCTTTAAATATCTTCGTGCTATTGAGAGATCACTCTCTATCTCTTTATACTCGCCTTTTACGTAGTCGTATGTATCTATACCTTTGCCCGCTAAGAAAAGAACTGTTTTGTCATTGTTTTTTGCGTGCCTGAAGGCACTTTTTATTCCGTCTTCCCTGTTATCATAGCTCTCAATCTCACAAGTATAAGCCTTCGCAATCTCTGTCATTTTTTCTGCAATTTCAGACTGAGGTTTTGACCCCGGATCATCGGGAACAAAAATAGCTATATCAGAATTCTTTGCCCCTATATCAGCCAAATCAAATAGTCTTCCTTTTGCCTTATCACCCGGTGCTCCATATACAGAGATGATTTTATAACCTTTATAAATTTCTTCTATTGTCTCAAAACTCTTTTCAAAACTTATGGCATTGTGAGCATAGCTAACCCATACAACTATTTTTTTATCGTTTGAGACAAGTATATTATTTCGTCCTTCAACACGTGCATCAAACAGACCCTTTTGTATTGATTTTATATCAGCTCCGAAGAACAATGAAATATAAATTGCACACAGAGCATTTTCAACATTATAATTACCGGGTTCATTTATTGAAAAATCATTTTCATGATTTTCAAAAATCGCGGTGAAATTCGTTATTAGTTCTTTGTGCCTTATATTTTTTGCATAGATATCAGCTTTATCATTGTCAAACGAAAAGGTCTTCGCTTTAGTTTTACTTTTTTCTATTTCTTTTTTCACCGTATCAAGACAGTCGGTATCCAGGTTATAAATAAAGTTTTCTGATTGACAAGCAAGTTTTAATTTTGAATATAAATAGTCTTCAAAATTTGGATGTTCTTTTTCGCTTATGTGATCTTCCCCTATATTCAAAAATGCACCCATATTGAATTTCACACCGGTAACACGATCATATTTCAGTGCCTGAGAAGAAACTTCTAATATCACGAACTCAAGTCCGCTGTTATATGCATTGCTCAAATGTCTATATAATGTAATCGCTTCAGGTGTAGTCAATTTTGCCGGTGTATCTGATATTCCGTCATATATATCTATCGAAGATATAATACCACAGGGCTTTTTATTATTTTTATATAAATATACGTCAAAGATTGATTTTAAAAATTTTACAGTTGTGGTTTTTCCTTTAGTTCCTGTTACTCCTATTATTTTTAATTTTTTATCAGGATAATCAAAAAAATATGCGGCAACTATAGCCATAGATTTCCTTATATCTTTTACAATAACAGTAGGAACATTTAAATTATAGTCTTTTTCAGAAACATAAGCCACAGCACCATTTTCAAAAGAACTTAGTAAATATTGTTTTTTAAACGCTGAGCCTTTACAAAAAAAGAGACACCCTTTTTTAACTTCACGAGAATCATATGTTATATCCTCAACAATCGTATTACTGTCTAAGTTGACACAATCTGCAAGTAAATCTTTATCTTTTAACAAATTTATGATATCAATCAGTTTTTTCATTTTGCACCTCTTTTTAACAGTTTATCATATTAATTTGATTAAATAAAACAAATTTGACACTTTAATTATTAATCTAACAATGCTATACTCTCAATGTTTGAAATAAATGATGGAGATAATATGAAAAACTTAAAATTATATTGCATAAACAACTGCTCAGGGGTTGATGTAAAAGGCTTAAAAAACAGTGTTTATGACATACTCGATTACTGTAAAGAAAACAATAAAAGCATTGAGATTTTAGAAGAAAATGAAGATATCAAGTCTTCCAGAGATAGTTTAAAAAATTATGGAAAAGTAATAGATATAAGCAACAAAATATTTAAATATGCAAATAAAATCATAAATCAAGGTTTTGTTCCACTGGCTTTTGGTTCAGATCACTCTATGGCCATCGGAAGCGTTTCTGCAAGTGCAAATTGCTATGATAATATCGGTCTTGTATGGGTTGATGCCCACTCTGATATAAATACGGAAGAAACAAGTCCGAGTGGCAATATTCATGGCATGCCCGTTTCTTTTTTGCTTGGAGAAGGAAATGATATATTTTCAAATATCGGAAACTTTAAGCCTAAAATAAGACCGGAAAATATTGTTTATATTGGTCTGAGATCTGTCGATCCGGGAGAAGTTGATATTCTTAAAAAACTTGGTATCAAAACTTATTACTACACCGAAGTTGAAAAAAGAGGTTTAGCTGAGGTTGTAAATAAAGCAATAAATGATCTTTCCGATTGTAAAGACATACACCTTTCATTTGATTTTGACTCTATGAATCCAAAAGTTTTTCCTGCAGTATCTATTCCGGTTGAAAATGGCTTTAATCAAGAAGATGTATTGTATATATTTGAAAAATTTATTTTGACAGACAAAATAATTTCAATTGATATAGTAGAATACAACAGAGATTTTGATAGAAACGGAGTTTCCTTAGCTTTTGCAAAAGAACTACTCGAGAAAATTGAAGAATTTGCAAAGTTTAAAGGATCAAAATTTTCTAATTAATTTTAATTTCCTTATTAACTTTAAGTATATTTCATAATTAAAATTGAATATTTGTCTTTTTTTTAACAATAATTAGCAACGCGCAATAAAAAAGTCAATATAAATCGTTTTATTTGTAACAATTTATATTGACTTTTTAAGTTGCTAAATTCTATAATGGTATTTAACATTTATATTTGGGAGGAATTAAATTGAAGAGAGTTTACAATTTTTCAGCCGGACCGTCTACTATGCCGGAAGAGGTATTAAAACAAGCAGCCGATGAAATGCTTTGTTACAAAGATACCGGTCAATCTGTTATGGAGATGTCTCACAG
Organism: uncultured Oscillospiraceae bacterium; assembly: GCA_902489335.1. Lineage (GTDB taxonomy): Bacteria > Bacillota > Clostridia > Oscillospirales > Acutalibacteraceae > JAUNLX01. Next base: position 25,916 of record CABTZO010000005.1, read on the forward strand.
AAGTAAAGAATTCGAAGAAATCATAAATCACGCGGAAGAACTTGTCAGAGAAGTTATGAATGTTCCTGACAACTATAAAGTTTTATTTTTACAGGGTGGTGCTTCAACTCAATTTGCCGCTATTCCACTTAATTTTATGCAAAAAAATCATAAAGCCGACTACATTATCACCGGAAACTGGGCAAAAAAAGCATATCAAGAAGCAACTAAATACGGCGACTGCAAAATCGTTGCCAGTTCTGAGGACAAGACTTATTCATATATACCAAAGACAAAGAGAGAAGATTTCAGAACAGATGCTGATTATGCTTATATTTGTTTTAACAATACAATTTACGGAACTTTATATCCCGAAATTCCGGATACCGGTGATGTTCCTTTAATTGCAGATATTAGTTCTTGCATTTTGTCAGAACCTCTTGACATTTCAAAGTTTGCAATGGTATATGGCGGAGCTCAAAAAAATGTAGCTCAAGCAGGTCTTGTTATCGCAATAATCAGAGAAGATATGCTCGGAAACGCTCATAAAATGTGTCCTGCCATGTTGAACTATCAACTTATGGCTGAAAACAAGTCACTTTATAATACTCCGAATTGCTATGGTATATACATCTGCATGCTCGTTTTGGAGCACATCAAAAAACTTGGCGGACTTGAAAAAATGAAGGAATTAAATGAACGTAAGGCAAAGCTTCTTTATGATTATTTCGATCAAAGTGAGCTCTTTAAAGCAACAGTTGAAAAGCCCTATCGTTCGCTTATGAATGTTCCTTTTGTTACTCCGGATGCAGAACTCGATAAGAAATTCATCGAAAAATGTAAAGAAAACGGATTGATAAACATTAAAGGTCACAGATCAGTTGGCGGAATGAGAGCTTCAATATATAATGCTATGCCCTATGAAGGTGTTGAAAAATTAGTGGAAGTTATGAAAGAGTTTGAAAAGGAGAACAAGTAATGTATAACGTACTGAAATTAAATAAGATTTCAAATGTAGGAACTGTTCTGTTTGATAAAGAAAAATACAACTGTGCAGACGATATTACAAATCCGGATGCTGTTCTTGTAAGAAGTGCAAAAATGCACGATTTTGAACTCTCAGAAAATCTTATTGCAATTGCAAGAGCAGGAGCCGGGGTAAACAATATTCCATGTGAAAAATGCATAGAAAACGGAGTTGTCGTATTCAATACACCGGGAGCAAATGCAAATGCCGTAAAAGAACTTGTAATTTGTATGTTACTTTTGACTTCAAGAAAGATTATTCCCGGAATTGAATTTGCAAAGAGCCTTGCCGGAAAAGGAGATGAAATTCCGAAGCTTGTAGAAAAAGGAAAGTCTGCTTTCGCAGGACCCGAAATTAAAGGAAAAACTCTCGGCGTCATCGGTTTAGGTGCAATAGGAGCAAATGTTGCTAATGCAGCAATAAACCTCGGGATGAATGTTAGAGGTTTTGATCCTTATATATCAATAGATGCTGCGTGGAACCTAAACACCTCTATTATACATTCTAATACTCTTGACGATATCTTTGAAAACAGTGATTATATCACTATGCACTTACCCGCAAATGACGACACAAACAATATGATTAACAAAGAAGCAATTGCAAAAATGAAAGACAATGTCCGTATTCTCAATTTTGCAAGAGGAAGCCTTGTTAACACAGATGATTTGGTTGAAGCTTTGGAAAACGGAAAAGTTGCAGCATATGCAACAGACTTTGTAGATGAAAAGTTAATCGCAACAAGCGGAGTTATACCTGTTCCTCACCTTGGTGCTTCTACTCCGGAATCTGAAGATAACTGTGCAAAAATGGCAGTCGCACAAATTATTGATTACATTGAAAACGGAAACATAAAGAATTCTGTAAATATGCCGACTTCAATTATGGATAGGACTGCGCCCGTCAGAGTTTGTGCCATCCACAAAAATATTCCTACAATGATCAGCAAGATAACTCAACCGTTTACTGATGCCGATGTCAATATAAGCGATCTCTTAAATCGTTCAAAAGGTGATTTTGCCTACACAATGGTTGATGTTGAGCAAGCAACCGACGAAATTATTGAAAAAATTAATAATATAGAAGGTATGATTAAGGTAAGAGTTTTGAAATAATTGTGATTTAGTCACATATAAACTTTTTAAAAATAAGATATAATCTCCCTTGAATATTCAAGGGAGATTTTTTGATGAAATTTTTATTTACTTTTTTTGAGGGGTTGCTTGCTTTTATTTCGCCCTGTATCTTGCCTCTTCTCCCCTTATATTTATCATATTTTGAGGGTGGGGTTGTAAACAGAAAAAAAACAAAGACACTGATCAATGCAATGTTCTTTGTTTTGGGATTTTCGATTACTTTCGTTCTTTTAGGTGTTTTAGCCGGTACTTTAGGAAAAATATTGATTGAACATCAAAAAACAATTAAGATTGTTTTAGGTTTAATTGTTTTTTGTTTTGGGCTCTCTTTCTTTGGAGTTTTTAAGCGCGATATTTTCAAAGGGACTGTAAAATATGAAATAAAAAATGATTTGAAATTTTATAATTCTCTTCTGTTTGGTATAATTTTTGCTTTGAGTTTCACACCCTGCCTGGGAGTTTACTTAAGTTCTGCTTTAATAGCCGCAGCAACCGCCGGAAGCCACATTAAGGGAGCATTGTTACTTTTTTGTTTTTCTCTCGGACTCGGTATTCCTTTCATTGTATCTGCTCTTTTGTTAAATCAAATAACACTGACTTTTTCATTTATAAAAAATCATTATAAAATCATAGAAAAAATAAGTGGAAGCATTTTGATTATTATGGGAATATTAATGATTTTTCAATTAATATAAGGAGTTTGTTATGAAAGAAAAAACTAAAAAAATTGTTTTACTTGCCGTTATTATTGTTCTGATAATTCTTTCGGCGGTGTTTTGGTATTTGAATAAAAAAAATATAAATGTATTACCCTCACCGTCAAATCAAAGCACAGAAATCGACGAAAATACAAGCGAAAAAGCACCCGATATCACTGTTACCGATATAAACGGCAATAAAGTAAAGCTATCCGACTTTACAGGAAAAACAGTTGTTCTTAACTTTTTTTCAAGTCATTGCCCGCCTTGCAGACAAGAAATTCCTGATTTTCAAAAAGCTTACCAAAAATATAGTAAAGATGATGGCATTGAATTTCTCTTTGTCAGCATAATCGGCGCTTTGGGCGAGAAAAAAGATGACGCAAAAAACTATTTCAATAAAAACAATTTTAATTTACCGCTCTATTTGGATGAAGATGCATCGGCGTCGGATGCATTTGGCGTTAGTTCCATACCACACACTTTCATTATAGATAAAGACGGAACCATTAAAAGATCGAATTTGGGAATGATGGATTATGAAACCTTGCAATCCGAGATTGAAAAGCTTTTGAATAAATAAATATATTTATTATCTTATTAAAGCACCATGCTTGCAAAACTGAGAAGCAGCGGCAAGGTTAAGAGTGATAAGAGTGTTGACAAAGATACCAATGTAGCTGCCGATTTTTCGCCGACATTATATTTTGCGGCGAACATAGCTTCAATTGCGGCAACAGGAGTTCCCGCTCCTATAAGACAAACAAGAGCGGCCGTTTTGTCGATCTTTATAATATAAAGAAATCCAAGCACAATTAAAGGTACAACGACAAGTCTTAAAAATATTGCATAATATTGCTTCCATTGCTTAAAGTCGTCTTTTTTCAAAAGTGAAAGATAATACCCTATTATAATCATAGGAAGAGGCGCATTCATATCGGATAACATTTCAAGCGACGAAATTACGATTTTTGGCAATGTAATCTGAGTAAGCATAATTACAAGGCCTATGAAAACAGCCAAAACACCGGGATTTAAAATGATTTTTTTTACAGAAAACTTTTCTTTTCCCGAGCTCATCATAAACAGTCCGTAAGTCCAGACAAAAATATTAAACACCCCGAGATAGACGGCTCCATAGAAAACCCCTTGATCTCCAAGCAAAGATTGTTCTAAAGGAAGACCCATAAATCCGGCGTTCGAAAATATTACAGCAAATCTATATAGCTTTTCGGAAGCTTTATTTTTATCTCTTATAAAAACGTATGCAACAAATATCGAAATAATGAAACTGATAAAAGAAACTAAAGCAACAATACCAAGGCTTTTAATTTGAGAAAAGTCAACTTTTCTATAAAAAGAATTGATTATTGTTGCAGGACAAACAAAGAGCAAAACGAAGTCGGTAATTGATTTTGCCGACTTTTCATCTATGATTTTGGCTTTAGCGGATATTATTCCGATAACAACCATAACAAACAGAATTAAAACTTGCCCGAATACAACCGAAAAACTATCTAACAATTTATAACCTCATTAAAATATAAATGCTTTACTGCCTTTTATCGGCGATGCCACTTCTATTAAATAATCTTTAGTCTCTTTTGCTCCGACAGCTCCGAGAGAACTTGTAACAGCTTTAAAAGAAAGACTCGGCAGGTTGTTTTTTTCGCTCAAATGTCCCAAAATAAACCTCGTCGTATTTTCGGAAATCAATTCTGCGGCAAAATTTGCCGCAACAAAATTTGAAAGGTGTCCGACATTAGATGATATTCTGTCTTTCAAAGCAGCCGGATAATAACCGTATTTAAGCATTTTGGGATCATAATTAGTTTCAAGCAATATTCCGTTACAACCGATTATTTTTTTCTTCATATCCTCTGTTATTTCCCCGGTATCAGTAGCCACACAGAAACTTGAGTCAGATCTGAAATATATTTTATAACCACAACTTTCGTTTGAATCGTGACTGGTTGCAAAAGGCTCTATTTTCATATTACAAATTTCAGTTCCGGAACCTATTTCATGATATTCATCCAAAGAATTCAAAATTCCCTTTTCCAAAAGCGCTTTTAAAGTTCCCCTTGTTGCAAAGACTGGAACTTTTTTATTTTTCAAAAACACTTTAAGACCACAAACATGGTCGTAATGCTCATGTGTTATAAATATAGCTTTTATATCGTTTGTCGAAATTCTATTACTTTCAAGAGCGGATTTTGTTGCTGAATAAGATTTTCCTATATCAATAAGTATTCCCCCTGCGCTGTTTCCGGCGTACGAGGAATTACCTTTGCTTGATGAATATAAGTTTATAAATTTTGCCATTTATTATCCTGCAATTGTGCTTTTGTTTGCGTCTTCGAAATTAACTCTTTTTATATCAGCACCCAAGTTTTGGAATTTCATAACGATATCTTCATATCCTCTGTCGATATATTGAATATTGGAAATGGTAGTTTCTCCGCTTGCAATAAGGCCTGCGATTACTGCTGCAGCACCGGCTCTTAGATCATCGGCATTTATCGGCGCACCTTTCAAATGATCAACACCTTTGAAAACTGCAACTTTACCGTTTACATCGATTTGAGCGCCCATTCTGACGAGTTGATTTGCATATTTGAATCTGTTATCCCAGACACTTTCGGTTATAATGCCTGTCCCGTCACAAACAGACAGTAAAGCCCCAAATTGAGGTTGCATATCTGTCGGGAATCCGGGATGTGGCATGGTCTTTATATTTATATGCTTTGGTCTGCCTGTTGAAACAACTCTGACATAATCATCGCCTTCTATAACTTTAGACCCGGATTCAATAAGTTTTGCCGATATAGACTCCAAATGTTTCGGTATAACATTTTTAATCGTCACATCACCATGGGTTGCGGCCGCTGCAACCATGTATGTTCCTGCTTCAATTTGGTCGGGAATTACGGAATATTCACAGCCGTGAAGTTTTGAAACCCCGTGTATTTTGATTACATCTGTTCCTGCACCTCTGACATCGGCGCCCATCATATTCAAAAAGTTTGCAAGATCAACAATATGAGGTTCCTTTGCAGCGTTTTCAATTACAGTTTTGCCATCTGCAAGTGTTGCCGCAAGCATTGTATTCATAGTTGCACCGACTGATATTACATCCATATAAACAGAGTCACCGATTAAATTATCAGCCTCAGCATTAACAACTCCGCCACTTTCCAAATTAACCTTTGCTCCGATTGTTTCAAAGCCTTTAATATGTTGGTCTATCGGTCTTATGCCACCAAAATTACAGCCGCCGGGCATTGCGACTTTTGCTTTTTTGAATCTTCCGAGTAAAGCTCCGATAAAATAATAGGAAGCTCTTAAATATCTTGTATATTCATAAGGCACAGAGTTTAATCGAATAGAACTCGTATCAATTTCAATTGTGTGTCTGTTTATATAATTGATCTTTGCTCCCAAATAATCGAGTGTTTTTATCATCATGTGAACATCGCTTATTTCAGGAACATTCGTAATTCTACAAACATCAGAACACAAAATAGTTGCCGGTATTATGGCGACAGCTGCATTTTTTGCACCGCTTATCTCCACTTCTCCGACAAGTCTTTTATTACCATTTATAATAAATTTCTCCAAATCAATATCACCTCGTAATATGAACGGGAAAGAAAAAATCGTTTAACTTAATTTCGAATATTATAGCATTTTAATATTAGTTTGCAAAGTTTTAACCACTATATATAGTGAAAAGATTTGAAAATTTACAATTATCTACAATTTACATAAAATTTTTGGATTTTAAAGATTAAATTCAACAATAAAAACAGACTCGCAAAGCGAGTCCGTTTATAAATAAATATTTTTTATTTATGAAGATTTTCCATAACGAACTTAACAATAAACAAAATTACAATTATGTACATTATAGGATGAACTTCTTTGAATTTGCCTTTGCAAACTTTAATTATTGTGTATGAAATGAAACCAAATGCAAGTCCGTTAGTAATTGAATAGAAAAGAGGCATTGTCAAAACTGTTAGGAAAGAAGGAATTGCAACATCAATATCTGTCCATTCAATTTCTTTAAGTGACGAACACATCATAACACCGACAAGAATCAAAACCGGGGCTGTTGCTGCTTGTGGAACGAATCCTAAAACAGGTGACAAAATTAAAGCGAATAAGAAGCAAACTGTTGTTACCATTGATGTAAGTCCGGTTTTTCCTCCGGCTGAAATTCCGGCAGTTGATTCTACATAAGTAGTAACAGTTGAAGTTCCCAAAACAGAACCTACTGCAGTTGCGGTTGCATCGGCAAACATAGCTTTTTCAGCCTTAGGCAAATTACCGTCTTTATCAAGATAACCTGCTTTATTGGCAGCTCCGATTAATGTTCCTACAGTATCAAACATATCAACCAAAACCAAGGTTATCATTACCGAAATAATTGCCATGACGGGTGCTTGGAAAAATTCTTTGAATCCGAAAAATGCTTTTCCAAAAGTTGTGAAATCCACTGTCGGAACCCAAGATTTTGGAAGTGAAAGTCCCATATTAATTTTGAATCCAAATTGACAAATACAACCTACAATTGATGTTCCGATAATCGAAAGGAAAAGTGCTCCCGGAACTTTTGAAACAACAAGGACAATTGCAAGAACAAGTCCAAAAAGTGCGAGCAAAGTTGTTGGTTCTTTAAGCGGTGCCATTCCTATGATTGTTCCGGTCTTTGATGATAACAATCCGGAATTATTAAATCCGATTAAAGCAATGAACATTCCGATTCCGGCAGAAATCGCCTTTTTGAGTTGAAGAGGAATTGCGTTTATCATAGCCTGTCTGAAACCTGAAACCGTAAGCAGCATAAAAATTATGCCTGCGATAAATACTGCCGACAATGCAGCCGTCCAAGAAAGTCCCATCGCACCACAAAGAGTGTATGCAAAAACGGCATTTAATCCCATTCCGGGTGCTTGAGCTAAAGGATAGTTAGTCAAAGCACCGATTAAAAAGGTTCCGAAAGCTGCCGCAAGACAAGTCGCCGTCATTACCGCAACAGGTGGCATATTTGCCGGACCGGGTTCTAACGGAGTTCCGGGACCTAAAATGTTGGGATTTACAAAGATTATGTAAGCCATTGTGAAGAATGTTGTAAGACCGGCAATAATCTCTGTTTTGACATTAGTGTTGTGTTGCTTAAGCTTAAACAATTTTTCCATATTTTACCTCCTAAATAAAACTATGATTATTCTACATTTAATAATAAACTTTGGCAAGTTATTTAAAAAAAATCTCGTTTATGTTATTATTATTTTGATTTTTTTGCACGGAGGCAACAGATGAAAGAGCAAATAGACAAAGTTTACGATCCTCATAAAATTGAGGATAAAATCTATCAAAATTGGTTAGACAAAGGATATTTTCACGCAAACATAGATGAGTCCAAAAAATCATATACTATTATGATGCCACCTCCCAACATTACGGGACAACTGCATATGGGACATGCCTTTGACAATACATTGCAGGATATTTTAATCCGATACAAGAGAATGAGTGGTTTTGATACACTTTGGCTCCCGGGTACGGATCATGCCTCTATTGCAACAGAAGCAAAGATTGTTGAATTTCTTTCAAAGAGCAATATTACAAAAGAGGATCTCGGCAGAGAAGGTTTTTTGGAAAAAGCTTGGGAATGGAAAGAAAAATACGGAAATAAAATAACTTCGCAGATAAAAAAAATGGGTTCTTCCTGCGACTGGGAAAGAGAACGTTTTACTCTGGACGATAAATGCTCCGAAGCGGTCAAGGAAGTTTTTGTAAGGCTATACGAAAAAGGTCTTATATATCGCGGAGAACGAATGGTCAACTGGTGTTCGCACTGTCTGACCTCAATTTCTGATGCCGAAGTAGAACACGAAGATCAAAAAACATCACTTTGGCATGTCAGATATCCGCTTGAAGACAACAGCGGAGAGCTTGTAATCGCGACTACAAGGCCTGAAACAATGCTTGGAGACACTGCCGTTGCGGTAAATCCCGATGATGAAAGATATAAAAACTTAATCGGTAAAAATTTGATTTTACCTATTGCAAACAGAAAAATTCCTATAATTGCAGATTCATATGTTGATACACAGTTTGGAACAGGTGCGGTAAAAATCACTCCCGCCCACGACCCCAACGACTTTGAAATCGGTCTCAGACATAATTTGGAAGTTATAAATGTAATAACCGATGACGGCCATATGAACGAAAATTCTCTTGAATATGAAGGTATGGACTTGCTTGAATGCCGAAAAGCTATTGTTAGCGACCTTAAAGAACAAGGATTTTTAGTTAAAATTGATGATTATTCTCACAGTGTCGGTACTTGTTACAGATGCGGAACAACAATTGAGCCTAAAATTTCAATGCAGTGGTTCGTTAAAATGGAGCCTCTTTCAAAACCTGCCATTGATGTTGTTAAAAACGGTAAAATAAAATTCATTCCCGAACATTTTGATAAAACCTATTTTCACTGGATGGAAAATATAAAAGACTGGTGTATTTCACGTCAGCTTTGGTGGGGACACAGAATTCCCGCCTATTACTGTTTAGACTGTGGCGAAACAATTGTCGCAAAGGAAAAGCCCGATAAATGTCCAAAATGTCAAAGTAAAAACTTAAAACAAGACGAAGACACATTAGATACTTGGTTTTCATCTGCACTCTGGCCTTTTTCAACACTTGGTTGGCCGGAAAAAACAAAGGACCTTGAAAATTATTTTCCCACCGATGTTCTGGTTACCGGTTATGACATTATTTTCTTCTGGGTAGCAAGAATGATTTTCTCATCATTGGAACAGACGGGTGAAATACCTTTCCACACTGTGTTTATTCACGGTATAGTTCGTGACGCTCTGGGAAGGAAGATGTCAAAATCACTCGGTAACGGCATAGATCCGCTCGAACTAATTGATAAATATGGTGCTGACGCACTCAGATTTTCACTTGTTATCGGAAACGCTCCCGGAAACGACATAAGATATTCGGAAGACAAGGTTTTGAGTGCACGAAATTTTGCAAATAAGATTTACAATGCAGCAAGATTCATTCAAATGAACCTTGAAGATGACAAACTCAAGCCCCTGCCTAAAAATTTACAGACAGAAGATAAATGGTTGCTTCACGGAATAAATGAGCTTACAAAACAAGTTAATGAAAATTTAGATCATTTTGAAATCGGAACTGCCGTTTCAAAAATTTATGATTTTATTTGGAATGTTTTCTGCGACTGGTATATTGAACTTTCAAAATCAAGACTGAATTCAGAAAATAAGGAGACAAAAGAAGAAGTTTTATCTGTCTTAGTGTTTGCACTGACTCAACTTTTGAAACTTTTACACCCCGTAATGCCGTTTATTACGGAATCTCTGTTTTTGTCTTTACCCCATAAAGAAGATTCAATTATGATTGCAAAATATCCTGTATTTGATAAATCATTGGAATTTTCAAATGAATTTAACGATTTTGAAAAAGTTATAGGAGCTCTTAAAGCTGTTCGTTCATTCAGAGCCGGCATGAATATACCCAAGAAAAAAAGCATCAGTCTTTATATAAAATCAAAAGATTTCGATATTTTCAAAAAAGCTGAACCTTTCTTTACCGCTCTGGTTGGAATAGACAAAATTATTGAAGGTGAGCTATCTGAAAATGCAAGTGTAATTACAACACCCGACGCCAAGCTTTCAATGAATCCGGATGAATTTGTTGATTTTGAAGCCGAAGTTAAACGCCTTGAAGACGAAAAACAAAAGCTTGAAAAAGAAATTGAATTTTTGAGCAAAAAGCTTTCCAATGAAAATTTTGTAAACAAAGCGCCGAAAGAATTGGTACAAAAACATAAAGACAATCTTAATAAGACAAAAAAACAGCTTGAAACAGTTGAAAATTCGTTGAATTTGTCAAAGAAAAAACTTAATTAAAATCACAAATACACAATAAATAATGTTAAAATATATTTAACATATGAAAGGAGAGTCTATGGCTAAGACTTTAATTATCACAGATACATGTTCCGATTTAACCGGAAAAGCAACTGCGGGACTCGATATTGAAATTTTATCGACCTCTTGCCGAATAAACTCGAAAAGATATTCGGAAAATATTGACTTCATAAACAAAAATTTTTATATCCTTATGGATGACAGAAGTCAAATTGAAAGTTTTAAAATTAGGCCCTCAGTCTATTTAGAAAGATTCACAAACGCCGAAAAAGACGGTTATAAAAACGTTATAGTAATAACTATTTTTTCAAAGCTCGGTTCAATGTATGACTCGGCTGTTGAAGCAAAAGAGATGTATGAAAAATATAATCCCGATTCAAAACTTCAAATTGAAATAATAGACAGTTTATCACAGTCAATGGGAACCGGATTTTTATGTCTTTATGCCGCAAAAATGGCAAAGAAAAATAAAAAACTCGAAGAAATTGTTGAGCTCTGTAATGAATATAAAAAGAACATTACACTTTTAGTCGATTCTTTTATGATAAAAAATCGACCGACTTCAAGCGCATTTGAGTGGTTCGAAAAAGCTGTTCAGTCAATGGCAAAATCATATTCTTCTATAATTATGAAAAACGGAGAGATAGAAGAATTAAACATAGAAAAAATAGATCACACCGCTTTCGATCAATTCTATAATAACTGTCTGAATGAAATTACAGACGGAGACAAAAAATATGCAATCGGGTTTGCAATGCGAGAAAAAGAGGCCAAGGCTCTTTCACTCTTGCTGGAAAATGAAGTTTCTGCAAAACCCGATTTTATATATTACGAAGGTGCTTACACAAGTTATTTTAACAGTCGAGCATCAATTATAGTATGTATTTGTGACAAATTCTGAGGAGGAAAAAATGAGTTTAAACAAAAAAACGAT
>CABTZO010000006.1 GCA_902489335.1 uncultured Oscillospiraceae bacterium
AAAAAAAAAAAAAAAAAAAGTTGGGGGTTGCAAGCCCCCCCCCGCCGTTTTTAATATAACTTTAGTTTATATTATCTGATTTTTGTTTTACTCTTAAAAGCATAACGTATAACAACGTTGTTAAACCGATACTTAAAAGACCAAAACTTCCGCCGACGGGAAAACCAATTCCGCCCAACAAAAGATTTTCAAAATTTGCACATTCCAAAGATAAAAGCCCGATTAAAGCACAAAGACCGGAAGAGAAAAACCATTTTTGATTTATATCATAAAGCAAAATACTGAGAATAAAAACAGATAAAAAGATTATTGATAAAATCGGATTTAATGTAAAAATCTTCTCACCGCTAAAATTACCCGGTTTTAGATTGCCAACCCAGTTTAATTTCATAGTTGCCATATTGAGTGCGAAAAAAAACAACACTGTTAGTCTTTTTAAAATACTCTTACCGTTCTTAATATAGTCAAAATCATAGTTATTTCTGAAAATAAAGCCAAAACATAAAATATTGATTGACGATAATAACACTGTAATTATTTTAACATTTTTGTCTATGTTGGTTATAAAATATCCATTCATATTTTCATATGATGCTGTTATCAAGAAAAAAAGAGAAGAAAAACCGCAGAGTCCCAAAAGATAATAAACTTCTTTTTTATTTTTTAAAAAAATTAAAGACACTAAAATCAATGTGATTGTTATAACAAAAGTACAGGGTGAATCTATCAAATAATAAATTGTGCTGCTTGTGCCTTCGCCTTTATTAACTCCGAAAAATGTCAGGCATAAAGTTATTATCAAAAACAAAAGCATAGTAAATGATTTATATATGTTTTTCATATAAAACCCCTCGTTACCAGAAAAACAAAATTGAACTTAACAGTTATCTTTATAAAATCGTCAAGAATCAATATTTAATAAAAATATTGGTATAAAAAAATAGTGATTTTATTTTTCATAATTATAATAAATCATAAAAATCCGTTCAATAATTATTTTCTTATTCTCAGTGCATTTCCGACAACGAAGAGCGATGAAAAACTCATTGCCGCGGCGGCTATCATGGGTGTTAAATGAATGCCCGGAACTGCGCCCGCTGCTATCGGAATACAGATTGCGTTGTAGAAAAACGCCCAAAACAGATTTTGTTTAATATTTTTTATTGTTCTTTTACTGAGCTCAACCGCTTCATAAACCCTTGTTAAATTATCATCAGTAAGAACTATATCGGCAGATTCAACGGCAATGTCTTTTCCCGAACCGATCGCCATTCCGACATAGGCTCTGCTTAAAGCGACGGCGTCGTTTATTCCGTCACCGATCATTACGCTATGTCCTTTTTCCTCAAGTTCTTTTATGAAATCGTCTTTATCCTGCGGGAGCATATTTGCCCGATATTCATCTATTCCCAACAAATCTGAAACCGATTTTGCCGAGCCTTCGTTGTCTCCCGTCAACATAATCGTCTTTATATTAAGACTTTTAAGTTTTTCAATCACAGGTTTTGCTTCAGATTTTATTTCGTCACTCAAGGTTAAATATCCCTTTATTTCAGAATTGACCGCAAAGAAAACAAAGGTTGAGCCGGAATTTTTTTCTTTTTCAAAATCCGATTTATAAAAATCAATATTAACATTGTTTTCTTCCATAAGCCTTAAATTTCCGATCAAGACTTTATTTTCTTCAATAACCCCGCCTATTCCTCTGCCGCCAAAGTTTTGAAAGTCGGAAAAATCTAAAATTTCGGCATTATTTTCATCGGCTTTTTTGACAATCGCCTTTGCCAAAACTTGAGAAGAATGATTCTCTAAAGTTTTCAAATATGACCAAAACTTAATCTCATCAAAGTCTCTTATATCAAAAGAATTCACTGTCGGTTTCGCATTTGTAAGGGTTCCGGTCTTGTCAAAAACAGCATACTGAATTTTTGATGTTTTTTGTAGTGCTTCCGCGTTCTTGTAAAGGATTCCTTTTCTTGCCCCGTTACCCGTTGCAACCATAATGGCAACTGGGGTTGCAAGTCCCAAAGCACAGGGACAGGATATGACTAAAACGGAAATTGCATGTTCAAAAGCAGTGAAAAAATCTTTTGTTATTAAGATTTGAACAAGAAATGTAAAGACGGAAATTATCATTACAACGGGGACAAAGACTTTAGATACCTTATCGGCAATCTCCTGAATCGGTGCCTTTGTTTCGTTAGCCTGTTCTACAAGCTCAACTATTTTTGAAAGCATTGAATCTTTTGCAAGTGCCGTAACCTGAATGACAACACTTCCGTCAGTCAATACGGTTGAGCCTATAACCGTTGAACCATCTTGAATAAATTCTTCTTTGCTTTCTCCAGTCATCGCAGATTTGTCTACGTATCCGCTGCCAGACACAACAATACCGTCAGCCGGGATCTTTTCTCCCTGTTTTACGATAAGTTTATCGTAAAGAATTAAGTCCTTAACTAAAATCTCTCTTTGATTATTCTCTTCATCAATAAGTGTCGCTTTTTCGGGTGCCAGCTCTAATAGTTTTGTAACTGCTCCGGACGTTCTTGCCTTTGACTTACTCTCAAAATATTTTCCCAAAGAAACCAAAGCTAAAATCATCGCGGCTGAATCAAAATATAATTTATGATAAAGAGGAGTTATATCTGTTTGAGATTCAAGTCCATAAATCATTCTGAAAATAATATAGACACCGTAAACGAAAGATGATAAAGAGCCTACGCAAACAAGAGAATTCATATTCGGATTTAACTTAAAAAGTCCTTTGAATCCCGATTCAAAAAAGTGCGATGTCTTAATCATTACGGACAATGCCAAGAACATCTGAATTAAACCTAAAGCAATTAAATCTGCTCCGGTTCTCTTTATCATCATGGCTATGACCATAATTATTATTGATATCGGTATTGAGAAAATTAAGTCGTTTTTATATTGTTTCTGTTCCGACAAGAAACTGTCCGTCAGTTTGTTTTTTTTTTGAATTTCTGCGTCGTTTGATATGACTGATGCACTGTATCCTATTTTGTTTACGGCATCTTCAATTTCACTTGTCGAAACCTTTGTTTCATCATAGTCAACTATCATCGATTTTGTCATCAAAAAAACTTCGGCTTTTTTAACTCCGTCAAGACTCGAAACTGCTTTTTCAACAGCGGCGCTGCAAGCGGCACACGCCATTTTATCTACGTTAAATCTATTAGTCATCACTAACCTCCTATAATTTATTATACTCTTTATCTTTTTTCGTTCAATGGCGTATTTATAGAATTATGTTATACTGTTAATAACCTTAAGTAATTTATCGGGAGGTTATTATATGCTTGGAGCAATAATCGGGGACCTTGTGGGTTCAAGATTTGAATTTAATAATATAAAATCAAAAAATTTCGACTTATTCGATAATCATTGTTCTTTAACCGATGACTCATATATGACGCTTGCCGTCTGCAATGCTTTTCTCGACCATTTCAGAAAAGGAGATGACCTAAGAGAAGCCCTGGTTGACAATATGCAGATGATGGGGAGGAAATATCCAAATGCAGGTTACGGAAACGGGTTTAAGAAGTGGCTTTTATCTGAAAATCCCGCTCCGTACAACAGTTATGGCAACGGCTCAGCTATGAGAGTTTCCTCGGTTGCATACTTTTACAATAACTTAGATGATGTATTAAAAGCCGCGGAAATATCGGCGGAAGTTACACATAATCACCCCGAGGGTATAAAAGGAGCAAAGGCAATTGCCGGTTGCACTTTTCTTGCAAGACAAGGTGCTTTGAAAGACGAAATAAAAAATTTTGCAAAAGGGTATTACAGTCTTGATTTTACATTGGACGAAATTCGTGATTCCTACGAATTTTATGCTATTTGTCAACAGAGTGTTCCACAAGCCATTGTCTCTTTCTTAGAGGGTAACGACTATGAAGATGTAATAAGAAACGCTGTCTCAATCGGCGGAGACAGCGATACAATTGCGGCAATGGCGGGATCAATTGCCGAGCCGTTTTTTACAATAGATGAGAACATTAAACAACAAGCGGCAGAATTTTTGGACGAATTTGTTATTACAATTATTGATGATTATAAAAATTATTTAATCGAGCCGGAATCATAAATCGAGCTCATCTACAACTTTGACGCCTCCGTCAATTAAAGCTTTTTCAGCTTTCTTGGTGTCATCTGTTCTGATTATAATATATGCATTTTCCGGATCATGACTTAAAAATGAATATATATATTCAATATTGACATTGGCATCTTTTAAAATCCTCAAAGTATCATTTAATGATCCAACTTTATCAATAATTTTAACCGCCAACACTTCGGTTATGGACGCAGTGATGTTTTCTGACTTCAGTGCTTCATAACCTTTTTTTGTATCCGAAACGATTATTCTTAAAATTCCGAACTCCATGGTGTCGGCAACGGATAAAGCTTTCATATCAACATTTTCTCTTGCTAATATATCCGTTATTGCAAAAAGGCGACCGGGCGCATTTTCGACAAAAATCGATAATTGTTCAACAGCCATAATACCCTCCTATATTTTTCTTCTGTCGATTATTCTTTCAGCTTTACCTTGGAATCTCGGCAAAGATTTAGGTTCAACAAGTTTAATAACCGGCATAATCATCAAGGCTTCTTTCATGGTTGATCTGATGATTTTTTCTCTTATTTCAATACCTTTAACAGAATCAGAGAAGCAGCTCTCGCTCATTTCAATATTTATTGTCAAAACATCAAGATTATCTTTTCTGTCAACAATAATTTGATAATTTGGTTTGAGTCCCAAAGATAAAATAATGTGCTCAATTTGTGAGGGGTATACATTGATTCCACGAACAACAAGCATGTCGTCTGTTCTTCCTCTGAGTTTTTTCATCTTTACAAGTGTTCTTCCACAGGCACATTCATCGCGGTAAAGAGCCGTTATATCTCCCGTTCTGTATCTCAAAAGCGGAAGAGCCTCATTGCCTATGCAAGTGAATACAAGTTCTCCGTATTCGCCGTCGGGCAAAGGCTTAAGCGTTTGCGGGTCAATGATTTCAGGATAAAAATAATCTTCGTTTATGTGTAAACCGTCTTGTGCTTCGCATTCGAAAGAAACTCCGGGGCCTTGAAGTTCACTCATACCGTAAATATCAAAAGCTTTAATTCCAAGTTCTTTTTCGACTTGAGTTCGCATGTTTCCGCTCCATGCTTCTCCGCCGAAAACACCGACTCTGAGATCTAAGTCATTTACCGGGTCAATTCCCATATCACGCATTTTTTCTGCCATATACAAAGCATAGGACGGAGTGCAACAGAGAGCATTTGTCTTGAAGTCTTGCATTAGTTCAATCTGTTTGGTTGTTTTTCCTGTTGAAGTCGGAACAGCTGTTGCGCCTAATTTTTCCACGCCGTAATGAATTCCGAGTCCACCTGTGAAAAGTCCGTATCCATATGAAATTTGAACATAGTCGCTATTTGTTACACCGGCTGCGGTGAGAGCTCTTGCAACGCAAGTCGCCCAACGATTAATATCGTTTTTTGTATAACCGACAACCGTTTGCTTTCCGCTTGTTCCGCTCGAAGCATGCACTCTTACAATTTCTTCGCGCGGTACGGCAAAAAGTCCAAAAGGATAATTTGCCCTAAAATCAGATTTAACGGTAAAGGGCAATTTTGTTATATCATCAATCGATTTTATATCAGATGGTTTAAGCCCGATTTCATCAAATTTTTCACGATAAAACTTGCTGTTTTCATAACATCTTTTTACCGTTTCTATAAGTCTAAGAGATTGAGTTGCTCTCAACCATTGAATTGATGCTTTTTCACTACTTTCATTGAAACAGTTTGACATATTCCCTCCGCTATCAATGGTTATATCCAAGTTCAAATGCTTTTAAATTGATATCCACAAATTTAGACGGAACACAGGCTCTTATGCTTTCAATCCAAGTTCCGTAATCGATATCCATGTTTTTCGCAAGCAAACCGATTAAAGCTACATTTACAGCCTTTGACGAACCTGCCTGTCTTGCCAGTTTAAGTGCGTCAATGGCAGTATAATCGACTTTAAGTTCGTCAAAATCTTTTAATATATCAATCGGATATTCTTTTTCGCCCGTAATAACAGGTATTGGATTTAAGATTTGATAATTTACAAGAACATGTCCGTCGGATTTCAAATATTGAAGATATCTCGCAGCTTCAAGTCTTTCGAAGGCAAGTATTATATCGGCTTCTCCCTCGCATATTATCGGAGAAGCAACAGGATCGGTAGTATCATATTTGACATAGGTTACAACCGAACCCCCTCTTTGACTCATACCATGAACTTCTGAGATTTTGACATCGTATCCCTTTGACAAAATCGCATGTCCTAAAATACGGCTCGCAAGCAGAGTTCCCTGTCCGCCTACACCAACAATCATAATGCTTTTAGTCATTGTTATCCTCCCCGCTTAAAATCGCACCGAATTTACAAAGTTGCTTACATTGACCGCAGCCGACACATTGAGTGATGTCAATATATGATTTTTTATCTTTATAGGTTATTGCGGGACAACCTATCTTCATACAAGCTTTACAGCCGATACATTTTTCATAATCTATTGTGAAAGAAGGATTTTTCTTGACCGTTTTAAGCAACACACAGGGTCTGCGAGCAATAATAACGCTCGGTCCTTCATAATCCATTTCTGCTTTTATTACCGAGTATGACTCTGCAAAATTATTTGGATCGATAACTTTAACATGGTCTATACCAATAGATTTACATAACATTTCAACATTTATGGCAGTAGACATTTCTCCGTCAATCTTTTGTCCTGTCAAAGGATTGGGCTGGTGTCCAGTCATTCCGGTTGTAGAATTGTCTAAAATTATCACTTTGGAATTACTCTGATTATATACGACGTTGATCAGTCCGGTTATTCCCGAATGAGCAAAAGTTGAATCTCCTATTACAGCAACAGAATTCTTTGCATTGTCAGAATCTGCTATATTTCTGCCATGCAAGGCGGAAATCGAAGCACCCATACAAATTGTTGAATGCATCATACAAAGCGGAGGAGCAGCAGCCAAGGTGTAGCAACCAATGTCTCCCGAAACAAATAAATCAAGTTTTTTCAAAGTGAAGAAAAGTCCTCTGTGTGGGCAACCGGGACATAGAGCAGGCGGTCTTGCCGGTAATTCCCTTTCCACTTTTTTGTTCTCTGTTTCTTCCTTGAGTACAACTTTTTTAATCAAGGATTGAAAATATTCACCCTCTAAAGTAAAGGCCTCTTTGCCTATAACGTCAATTCCGTTTGCTTTACAATGTTCTTCGATTATCGGATCAAGTTCTTCAATTACAAAAACTTTCTCAAACTTTGAAGCAAATTCTTTCAAACTTTCGATAGGCAAAGGATTAACACAGCCTAATTTGAAATATGAAGCTTTCGTTCCGAGAGCCTCTTTTGCATATTGATAACAGATTCCGGAAGTTATTACGCCGATATTACTGTCGTTTTCTTCTATTTTATTAAACGAGGAATCTTCGGCCCACATACGAATTTTATTCATTCGTTCTTCAACTATTGTGTGTCTTTTTCTCGCATTGGCAGGAGCCATTACAAACTTTTCGGGATTTCTTTCAGGTGTTGAAAAAGGTTCCTGTTGTCTTTGTCCGACCTGTATCACACTGCTTGAGTGCGCTATTCTCGTTGTCAGTCTAAGGATAACCGGTGTGTCAAATTCTTCGGAAAGCTCAAAAGCTTTACGCGTATATTCAAGACATTCGGCTGAATCCGAAGGTTCAAGCATTAAAATCTTTGCGGCCTTTGCATAATGGCGTGAGTCCTGCTCATTCTGAGACGAGTGCATTCCGGGATCATCGGCAACTCCGATTACCAGTCCCCCGTTTACTCCGGTATATGAAAAAGTAAAAAGTGGATCCGCTGCCACATTTAGACCTACATGCTTCATTCCACAAAACGCTCTTGCACCCGCAATTGAAGCACCGATTGCCGTTTCCATTGCAACCTTTTCATTAGGCGCCCACTCGCAGTACATTCTTTTCATATCAAATTTTGAAGCAAATTCGGTTATTTCTGTGCTCGGTGTACCGGGATAAGAAGATACTACTCTGCATCCGCCCAACCAAAGTCCCGTTGCGACCGCTTTATTGCCTATTGCAAGTTCCTTCATTTTAACACTTTCCTTAATAACAAAATTTTTGATTTCAATTGATTTAAATCATAAATAAATATGTGAGAATTATATCACAATCATAGTTGTTTTGCACATATACGGCATTAAACGGTAATGTTTTTATTTTGAATTTACGCAGATTAAAAAATTAAGATCAGCGTTTTTATTATATTCAAATAAGCTTTTGTATTTCATATTTTCAAATTATTGTGATATAATTGAAAAAGCAAAAAATTGAGGTGGAAATATGGAAAAAAGTAAAATCAAAATAACCATACATGGCAATAACTATTATATTTTTTCTGATGAAGATCCAAAATTTATTGAGTCTTTAGGTGAAGAACTCGACCAAAAAATAAAGTCTGTTTTAACTGCAAATCCACGTCTTTCAATCACACAGGCCGCCATACTCTCAAGTCTTGATTTTCTAAATGACGCAAAACAGGTTGAAAACAGCCTTGACAATTTAAGAGAACAGATTGCTTCATATTTGGAGGAAACTCAAAGATATAAAATGGAAATGGAAGTTGCAAAGAGAGATCTCGCTAAAGCGGAAAAGCAACTCAAAGAAATAAGAAAAAACAATCCATCACTTAACCTTTAATTTAAAAATATCGCCCTTGGGCGATATTTTATTAATCGGAGAATTTATGAAATTAAGAATAAAAAAATTAAACGAAAAGGCAAAACTTCCCTTCCGTGCAACAGAGGAAAGCGCGGGTCTTGATTTGTTTGCCTGCCTTGATGAAAACCTAACCTTAAAGCCTAATCAAAGGACTGTTGTTCCAACAGGCATATCTATTGAATTGCCTGCCAGTTACTGTGCATTTATTTATCCGCGTTCAGGCCTAGCCGTGAAAAACGGAATTACACTTTCAAATTGTGTCGGTGTAATAGACAGTGATTATCGCGGTGAAATCTGTGTCGGACTGATAAATCAATCAGATGAAGATTATCTGATTGCTCAAGATGAACGCATTGCTCAAATGGTTATACAAAAGGTTGAATTGTCGGAGATAGAAGAAGTCGAAAATTTATCCGAAACCAAACGTAATACCGGCGGTTTCGGATCAAGCGGAAGATTTTAATCTGACATTTTGGAAAGGAAGCTCTTTAGTCTGTCTGTTTTAGGAGAGTTTATAATCTCATCTGCCTTTCCATGTTCGATTATGTGACCTTCGTCCATAAAAATTATATTATCGGCAACATTGGCCGCAAAATTCATTTCGTGGGTGACTATTACCATAGTCATCTTTTCTTTTGCCAAATTTTTTATAACTTTCAAAATTTCAACCGTAAGTTCCGGATCCAGAGCACTTGTCGGTTCATCGAAAAACAAGATTTTCGGATTGAGTGCCAAAGCACGAGCAATTGAAACCCTTTGCTTTTCTCCGCCTGAAAGTTCGCAGGGATAATTGTCTTTTTTGTCAGCCAAGTCTAATTTTTTAAGTAAATCCAAAGCCTTTGCTTCGGCTTTTTCCTTGGGAACTTTATAAACTGCGGTCTGTGCTTCTGTAATATTTCTCTCAACGGAAAAATGAGGGAAAAGATTAAAATTTTGAAAAACAAGTCCAAAATATCCTCTGATTTTTTCAAGCTCTTTTTTATTTGCATATTCAAACTTTTCATCTTCGCCCTTGCAAAGATAGTCATCAAAATATTTAACCGTTCCGCTGTCAGGGGTTTCAAGCATTGTAAGGCATCGAAGCAAAGTTGATTTTCCCGAACCGGAAGGTCCGATGATACACAAAACTTCCGCTTCTTGTAAATCAAAACTGATATCTTTCAATACTTCGTTTTCGCCAAATTGTTTTTTTAAATGTTTTACTTCTAATAATTTCATAAGCTCAAATCGTATAATATGAATAATGTTTTTCTATTCTTTCCATTACAAATGCAACTAAAGCATTGAATACATAGTAAAATACACCTGCCATAAGGTAAGGCAACAATGAAGCTTCCTGAGACGCAAGTTGTTTTGAAATGGTAAACATCTCAACAACTGAAATCGCGAAAGCAAGAGAAGTGTCTTTTACAAGAGTGATAACTTCATTTGTAACAGAGGGTAAAATTCTCTTAATTGTCTGAGGCAAAATTATTTTGAAAAAAGTCTGAGTTTTCGAAAAACCCAATACATGAGCCGCCTCATATTGACCTGCTTCAACCGATTCAATTCCGCTTCTGTAAATCTCGGCAAAATAAGCCGCATAATTTATCGCAAAAGCTATTATTGTTGCGGTAAACGAAAAATCTAAATCCGGTATGAATCCTATGTCAAGCTTGTTTAACGGAATTTTAAAAAGAAAATAAGGTCCGAAATATACTACTAAAAGTTGTAACATCAAAGGAGTTCCGCGCATAACGGAAATGTATATGCGCGAAACATTTTTAATTATTATATTTTTGGACATTCTCGCTTTGGCAACCAAAAGTCCAAGTGGAAGTGAAAAAATCAATGTCAGAAAGAATATCCCGCAAGTCATCCACATTCCGTCAAGAAGCTCTTTGGTCATTGACGCCCAATCAATATTCATAAATTACCTTTATTTACTCGGAATAGTTTCGATTATTGTATCTTCTAAACCATATTTCTGTGCAATCTTCTTGAATGTTCCGTCCTTAATCATTTCATCAAGGGTTTCTTGAACTTCGTCTCTTAATTTTTCATTTCCCTTGAGGAAACCGATTGCGTATTGTTCTTTGGAGATTTTTTCATCGAGAATTTTGAATTTGTTGTTACCTTTTTTTGCGATTTGATCCTTTGCTACACCCTCATCAATAGCAATTGCGTCAACTGCTCCTGCTTCAAGGGATGTGAATGATGTAACGTATTCTTTTTGAATTTCAAGCTTTCCGAAAGAGTTCATCAAGTCTTTATGATCATCACTTTCAAGTGCGGCAAGTGCAGAAGAATCAGTTTGAACCGCAACCTTTTTGCCCTTTAAGTCGGCAAAAGATTTTATCGATCCGTCGTTTCTTACAACCATTACCTGAGTATTGTCGATATACGGACGGCTGAAAGTATATTTATCTTCTCTGCCGTTCATTGTAAATCCGTTCCAAATACAGTTGATCTGCCCGGCCTTGAGTTGAGCGTCTTTTGTATCCCAGTCGATAGCCTTGAGTTCAACTTTCCAGCCTCTTCTCTTTGCAACTTCTCTTGCTAAGTCAAGATCAAAACCTTTGTATTCGCCTTTTTCAACATAACCGAAGGGAGGGAAAGACGAATCAAACCCCACGGCCAGAGTAAAATTTTTATCGTCTCCTTTTCCGCAGGCGGCGAATAAAAGACTGAGAGTTGCAAACAAAGTAGCAATCGCAGTTATCTTTTTCACAATAAATAATTTACTTTTTTTCATATCATAACTCCTTGGTTAAATATTACTTTGTCATTGTAACATATTATCACGCTAAATTGCAACGGTCCATAAATTTTATAATATCTTCATAAATATCGGTCTTATTCAGTTCTTTCAAAAGTTCGTGTCTTTCACCGTTTTTATAAAAAATCACTTTTGGCTCAACGCCGCGTTTTTTAATCTCTTCAACAGTTTTAGAAACGCCCTTTAAGTATTCGCCTATCGGATCCCCGTTTCCCGAGATAAACATCAGCGGAATGTTTTTTGGATAAGAATCGAAGAAATCATCGCTCGTACATTTTTTTGTCATTTCAAACATATCAAGATATCCTCGTAAAGAATAAAGATATCCGCAGAGAGCATCATCGATATATGTTTGCACGGCTTTTTCATCTCGGTTTAACCAATCAACCGGAGTTTTCTTTTCCGTTTTTTTATTGTAAGCACCGAAAGCAATTTTATTAATAAATTCACTGTGGTATTTCGGACCTTTGATTTTTATCATAGATTTAGTCAAAGCAATTCCCATAGGAAGCATAGGTTGAGGTCCGGTTGTAGAGCATAAAATTACACCGTCGACCATATCTTTGTAATCCATCATAAAAATTCTTACGATAAATGATCCCATGGAGTGACCTAAAAGATAAATCTTTTTACCGGGATTGTCCTGTCTTATCAGATTTATGAAAGTCTTAAGATCCTCTTTGAAAACTTCTCCGCCACTATTATTTTCGCCAAAATATCCGAGAGGATGTTCTGCGTCGATTGACGCACCATGACCTATGTGATCGTTTCCGTAAACTTTGTATCCCTTTGACGCAAAATATCTTCCGACTTCATCATAGCGGCCTATATGTTCAGCCATGCCATGCACTAAAACTAATACATCTTTTGTGGGGTTTTCCTCCGACCAACAAAGATAATTGATTTTCGTTCCTTCTTTAGATAGAAAATTTGAATTTAATACTTTCATGTCTCCTCCTAAACAAAAATCTTTCGTATTATTTTTTACGAAAGATTTGTAATTTATAAACTGTAAAATCCGACTTTTTTCATTACTTTTCTCAAGGTCTTATTTGCAATGTATTCCGCTTTTTCGGCGCCGATTTTCATCTGTTTTTCCAAAAACTCTTTGTTTGAAACAAAGTCATTATATCTTTCTTGCAATGGCTCAAGTTCTGACACAACAGCTTCCGCGACAGCCGCCTTAAAATCGCCATACAATACACCTTGAAATTCTTTTTCAGATTCCTCTATTGTTTGGTCGCGACAACAAGAATATATGGTAAGCAAGTTGTTTATTCCGTCCTTGCCCTCTTTATATATTATTTCTCCGTCAGAATCGGTAACCGCAGATTTAATTTTCTTTGTAATCTGAGCGGGAGTATCTGTAAGACTGATAAAACTTTTTTGATTTTCTTCCGATTTGCTCATCTTCTTTGTAGGATCTGTAAGAGACATTATTTTAGCTCCCGCAAACTCCTTGAACGGTTCCGGAACGGTGAATACATCTCCGTATATTCCGTTAAAGCGTTCGGCTATATCTCTTGTTATTTCCAAATGCTGATTTTGGTCCTTTCCGACTGGAACTAAATTTGCGTTATACAAAAGGATATCGGAAACCATTAAGATTGGGTATGAAAACAGACCTACGTTTATGTTGTCTTTATGTTTCTGCGCCTTGTCCTTAAATTGTGTCATTCTCGACATTTCGCCAAATGATGAATAACAGCTTAAAATCCAAGAAAGTGAAGAATGTGCCGCAACATGACTTTGAACAAAAACTGTTGAGTTTTCATTGTCAAGACCTAAGGCAAAGAAAAGAGCATACATTTCCAGAGTGCGACGACGAAGTTCGGAAGGTTTCTGTTTAACCGTAATGGCGTGCAAATCTGCGACAGCAAAAGTGCAGTCATAGTCGTCTTTCATATTGTTCCAATTTTTAAGCGCTCCGAGATAATTGCCTAAAGTCGGAGTTCCGCTCGGCTGAATTGCGCTAAATACCGTTTCTTTACTCATTTGAATGATTCAGCTGTCTTTGCCAATATTTGCATTCCCTTTACGATATCTTCATCGCTCGGATTAGAGAAATTCATTCTAAAACAATTAATATTTTGACCGTCAATCATAAACGAGCTTCCGGGAACAACCGCAACTTTATTTTCAAGTGCTTTTTTACAAAAATCTGACATATCAATATCGCCTTTGAGCTCACACCAAACGAAAAGTCCGCCCTCGGGCTTGTTATATGTAACATAATCTAAAAGATATTTGTCAATTTGTTCGCACATGAAGTCAACTTTTTTTCTGTAAATTGCTTGAAGTGACTTGAAATATTCCGGCATATTTGTTCTTTCAAGGAACTTGCTTACAAGAACCTGTGCAAAAAGGCAGGTATGAACATCTGTTGCCTGTTTTCCGACTATCATTTTAGCAATTAAATCTTTATTACCGATTACATATCCGACTCTGATTCCGGGTGCCAAAATCTTTGAAAAAGTTCCCGCATATACAACGATTCCCTCATCATCGAAGCTCTTAATGTTGGGAACGTCTTCTCCGGAAGTTCTAAGTCTGCCATAGGGATTGTCTTCCAAAACAACAACCTGATATTTTTTAGCCAAGTCGTAAAGTCTTTTTCTCTTTTCAAGCGGCATTGTAAAGCCCATTGGATTTTGGAAATTCGGAATTGTATAGATAAATTTAACCTTACCCTTATATTTTTCGAGTTTTTCTTCAAGGTCTTCAATATTCATTCCGTCAGAACCGACTTTAACTCCGACCAGATTTACATTGTATGTCTTAAATGTGTTTAGAGAACCTACAAAAGCGGGTTCCTCACTTAAAATTACATCCCCTTCATTACAGATACATTTTGTAAGAAGATCCATAACCTGTTGTGCACCGCTTGTAATAAATAAATTATCTTCATCGGGATCAAAGGTTTTCTCGGCTTTCATTGCTTTTCTTATTTGTTCTCTGAGCGGTTCATATCCTTCTGAAACACCATATTTAAGAACGCCATAAGGCATTTCGGTAAAAATTTCATTTGCGATTTTGCCGAGTTCTTCAACCGGAAAAGCTTCCTGTGCGGGAGAACCGGCGGAAAAAGAAATAACCTCGGGGTTCTGTGTAAATTTAAAAAGTTCCCTTATTGCGGAGGGAGAAACATTAGATATTCTGTCTGCGAAACTGTATTGCATATTATACCTTCTTTATTCTGTTTTTCATTATTTATGGGTATTTTATCACAGCCTCAATATTTTGACAATGTTACTGCTGCAAGGTATAATTTAAATGTTATTAAATAAATTAAAGAGGTGTTTTTTATGCCACTCGTAACGACAAAAGATATGTTCAAAAAAGCATACGAAGAAGGATATGCAATCGGTGCTTTTAATGTAAACAATATGGAAATTGTTCAGGGAATTACAAACGCCGCAAAAAAATGTAATTCGGCCGTTATTTTACAAGTTTCGGCAGGTGCAAGAAAATATGCATCCCATGAATACCTTATGAAACTTGTTGAAGCTGCGATAAACGAAACCGGTCTTCCGATTGCTCTTCACCTTGACCATGGTGCAGATTTTGAAATTTGTAAAAGCTGTATTGACGGAGGATTTTCATCCGTTATGATTGACGGTTCTCATCTTCCATATGACGAAAACGTTGCTCTGACAAGAAAAGTCGTAGAATATGCTCATGACAAAGGAGTAACCGTTGAAGGAGAACTCGGAAGACTTGCAGGAATTGAAGACGAAGTCAAAGTTTCAGCCGAAGACGCAAGCTATACCAGACCAGAAGAGGTTGAAGATTTTGTTACAAAGACCGGAGTTGATTCTCTCGCTATTGCAATAGGAACAAGTCATGGTGCGTATAAATTCAAACCCGGTCAAAAACCTCAACTCAAGTTTGACATTTTGGAAGAAGTTTCAAAAAGACTTCCGAATTTCCCGATTGTTCTACATGGTGCTTCAAGCGTAAACCAGGAATATGTTAAGACAATAAATGAATTTGGGGGTAAAATGCCCGATGCTATCGGAATCCCCGAAGATATGCTCAGACAGGCTGCAAAAATGGCTGTATGCAAAATCAATATTGATTCCGACCTTCGTCTTGCAATGACATCGGCTGTAAGAAAATATGTTGCCGAAAATCCGTCGGATTTTGATCCGAGAACATACCTCGGTGCAGGAAGACAAGCTGTTGAAGACTTGGTTGAACATAAAATTTTAACCGTCCTCGGCTCAAAGGACAGCGCAAAATAAGCAGAAAAATGAATAAGAAAATATTTATCTCTGTAATTATTTTACTGATAGGTGTTTTGATAGCGGAAAATGTTTACCTGATATATAGAAACAATCATTCAACGAATGCTTTTATAAATCAAATAAACGAAGAAATGTATTTGGGGCTCAATTCAAACGAGCTTGAAAAAGATAAAACATTTTCTGCCGATAAAGGTCCTCGCGGTGACGGGACAGATGCTTCAATCTATAAAGTAAAAAATGACGAAAACTTAAAAGTCTTTATGAAAAAAGGTCCCGACCAAAATATTGAAGCTGAAATATCAAATGTTTTCAGTAAAGTAAAATATTCAGACAAAAATTTATTTAGCGGAGAATATTATTATTACGAAGTAAAGAAAGATGAAAACCTCAAAAAGTATTATCTTTTATATTCGCCGTCGGACAAGAAATTATATATCATTAGAGATTTAATCTAAGAAAAGCAGGTAGGGCAATCCCTACCTGCTTTTAATTTCCGAATTTTTGTATATATTCTTTGAACTTTCTGCCTTTTTCTTCAAAATCTCTGTATCGGTTATAACTCGGAGCTGCGGGAGACATAAGACAAATCTTTCCTTTTTCTGTAACTTCATAGGCTTTTTTTACAACATCTTGCATTTTTTCCAAATAAAAAACATTTTTGTATTTCTCAAGTTCTTTTCCGATTTTGTTTCCGGTTTCAGGCATACAGATAAAGTTTCTGATATTAGAATTTTTTAATATTTCAATGAAGTCAGAATAATTTATTTTTCTGTCCATTCCGCCGAAAATTAAAGTATCTACTTCTTGCAGCGCATCAATGGCGTAAATGACGGCTTTGGGTACAGTTGCTATTGCATCGTTGTAAAAAGTAATTTCCTTAAATGTTCCGACTTTTTCCATTCTGTGTTCAAGGCCCTTGTAATCAGTCAGGGCTTTTTTTATGAACTCATCTTCAACATTTAATAATTTAACGACAGTAACCGCATAATCGATATCGGCTTTATTATGTTTTCCCTTTAAGTTTTTGGTTAAATCATAAAATTCTCTGTTTTGTTCGGTTTGGATTCTCTTTGCACGCAGTTTTGAAAAATCCATATAATAATTTACATCTTTATTGATGATGTAAAAGTTTTCTTCTGTTTGATATTTTACGATATTAAACTTTGCCGAAACATAGGCGTTGAAATCTTTATAATGATCAAGGTGTTCTTCATAAATATTTGTTATCACGCTTATATCCGGAGAAGCCTTACAAAATTCAAGCTGATGAGACGACATTTCAATTACACAAATAGAATCCTCATCCGTAAGGTCAATAAAATTCAGAACGGGAATTCCCATATTGCCCATATAGTGAACTTTTTCATATTTAAGACTTAAGATTTGATAAATCAGAGTTGTAGTGGTGGTTTTGCCTTTTGTTCCTGTGATTCCGATTTTCTTACCCTTTGCGAATCTCAAAAACAGATCTGTCTGGCAAGTTACTTCTGTCTTTATATCATAATTTATAAACGGAATTCCCGGACTCTTTATAACAATATCAAAATCATTTATCAAAGACTGAAAATCTTCCGTTTCAATGAATTTATGTTTTGAAAAATTTTTAGTTATATTTTCGTCCATATTTTTTGAAGCGACAGTAACCGAAAGATTCGGTAAATTTTGTTCAATATAATTAAGAGTGGACTGTCCTTCTCTTCCAAATCCACAGATTAAAATTTTCTTGTTTTCTAAATAATTATTCAGCATTTCTGACATAAGTCTTAAATTCCTCTACTGCATACTTAAATTTATTAGGCACCGAATTTTCATAGTTAAAATATCTTATCAGTCGATCAAAATCTTTCGTGTCAGGTTCAATCTCATTCTGAAAATGTAAGAGTAACTTTGGTAATTCTTTTCCATCGGACAAATAATTTTCAATTGTCTTTGAAAGAGCCGCTCTTATTTCAGCTCTCGTTCCGACACACTCAAAAGGTTTAACTTCAGTCAAACCAACAAGCCCGTCAAAAATAGAAATCAAACTTTCTTTTTCAAGTAAATTTTCTCCAAAAACTTTTAAAAGGTCTTTTTCTTCTAAAAACGGCGATAAAATTGAATATACAAAAAGACATTTTGCACATTCTCCGCACCACTTGTTTTGTTTTGAACCTACATTACAGCTTACAAAAATATTGTGATATTCTTTGAGAGAAGCAAAGTATTTCGCAATTTGCAACTCGTTAAACGGTCTTAACAAGCTGAAATATTTAATATCGGGAACAAGATAGGATTTACAAAATGCACTTATATTTTTTTCAAATTCAAAGGATTTAGAATATTGATGATTTATATCCATTCCCTCTATATTATTTTCATTGGCGCTTGCTTCGTTTGAAAGCACCACATAATTAGCACCCAATAAATAGGCGGTATAAAGACCGGAAAAAGCGATAATTGCTGAAAAGGGAGTGTGTCCGTTTAAGAAACCTTTTTTATTTAAATCCAAAAGATTTTTATCGATCGTTCGATTTATATTTATTATTCTGTCTTTTTCATATCCTGAGATTAAAACTGCATCTTCTCTTGCTTTTTGATGATTTACAGTCAAAAAATAATTGTCTGCGCTATATTTTTTTACAAGAGAAATTGTGACATCCGAGTCCTTGCCTCCTCCAACAGGTATTAAATTCAAATTTTTTGAAATGAACCTGTCATCATCGTCCTGCATGTCACCGGTGCAATTGATTTTAAGAAAATGCCTATAAGGCAGATCTATTTGGTTTCTGTAAAAAAATTCTCCCAAACCTTTATAATAAAGTTTTTTGAAAAATAATAATTCTTCGAGATTAAAATCACCGCATTTAACAGTCATAACTTCGGGACAAACAGCCTTGAAATAGCTGACGGCTTCAACCATTCCCAATGACAAAAGAATTTTTTTTGCAAGCGGACTGTCAAATTGATTTACAACAAGTTCATCGCTTATTTCAAATACAAGTTCAGGCGTAAATTTACATAAGTCCGGGATTTCAAAATCATATACAACTTTTATTCCGTCGCCGTTTTTGACGACAGAGAAACCGTTAAATATAAATTCCGGATATTTTTGCCTAAGCTCTTCAAAAGTCATAACAACCTCTTATGTTTTTTACAAAGATCAAATATGTTTTCAGCTAACTTATCGTTAAAATCATCTTTTTTATACATTATTTCCCAATTTTTTTCAACTGTTCCGGGAGTATTTATTCTTCCCTCTTCTCCCAAATAAAGATAATCTGACATCGGAGCAATAAATCTGTTGGATTTTGCACTCATCCCGTATGATATGAAACTGTAAACTTCATTTTTTTCCGAGAAATCATTCAGCTTTTTATTTAACAACTCATTTTCACGGTTTGATTCTATGAAAGATTTTGCCGTCTGATTGTCGTGTGTTCCGGTATAAAAACAATTTTTTTCTTCTTGGTTTTCCGGAAGATATAAATTCTCTTCGGATTGATCTTCGAAGGCAAACTGTAGAACACTCATCGAATAAAATCCGGAATAATTCATCAATTCCGACACTTCATTTGTTATATATCCAAGATTTTCGGCAACTATTCTTTCTCTATCAAAAGATTTGTTCAAAAGATCAACAAGCTGTCTGCCCGGGGCCTTAACCCAAGTTCCGTTTGTAGCATCTTGTGAAGAGTGATCTATCTCATAATATGATTCGAAGCCTCTAAAATGGTCAAGTCTGATAATATCATAACATTGAAGCGCAAAAGCAAACTTATCATAAATAAATTTAAAGTTATCTTTTTCTGAGTTTTGAAAGTCATATACCGGATTTCCCCAAATCTGACCTTTATCAGAAAATTGATCCGGCGGAACACCGGCGACTTTGTAAGGACTTCCGTCCTCATTTAACTTGAAGTTTTCTCTGTGAAAATAAACTCTGTGAGAATCAAAGGCCTCAAAGAAAGGAATATCACCAAAAAGAGAAATATTTTTGCTGTTTGCATAAGATTTTATCTTTGAAAACTGAATAAAGAATAGGTACTGAATGAACATTACCTCTTCTTGAAAACTTTCGAAAGTTTTAGATTCAAAAACTTGGTTTTTCGCGTTCATCATACGAACACAAATATATTTTGAATATTCAAAAATCCATTCTTTGTTTTCTTCGAGAAAAGAGAGATAATCTTTGGATTTTTCCGACAAACCTCTTTTAGCCGCTCTGTGCAGAAGTAGATTTTTATTTTCTGTTAAAAATTTATAGTCAATCTTTCTTGAATTTTCCCTTTTTAATATCTCAATTTCCGATTCTTTCAAAAGACCTTTTTCGGTCAAATCGACAAGACTTATTAAAAGAGGGTTGCCCGCAAAAGGAGACATTGTCTTGTACGGAGAATTATATTCTTCATATAAAGTAGGTCCAACAGGTAAAATCTGCCAAACAGATTGTCCGGAAGCCACGAGAAAATCCACAAAATCTCTTGCTTCAATCCCCAAAGTCCCTATTGAATAATCTGACGGCAAAGAAAATATAGGCAATAATATGCCCGATGTTTTTGGCATAATTATTTCTTTTCTTCGACGATGCTTCCGCTGAATGAAGGATCGGTATCTTGTATAGAACTTATATAATATTCAGATTTAGATTTTGATTTATTTCTAAGTGTTATTTTCACATATTTACTCGGAGACGGTTTTACAATATTTCCGTTTTCATCCAAGACCGTATCTCTGCCGGAAAGATAAGCGACAGTTAATATTGTTGAATTTTTCTTTTTCTCTATATCTGTTATTTTGGGAGTATAAATAGGATCAACACCGGTTATCGGTAACTTATATGCTTTTGAAGCAGAATCATATTCAAATTCATATGAACCGGTTGATATAGTCTGATGTTTAGGCTTTATGGAATCTCCGTAAAGAGATAAAAATTCCTTGTCTACATCGGTAATCGGAAGAATTACTTTATCGTCGACAATTTTATATTTTCCTGTATCGACGCCCTTTATTAAAATCGACCAAATGGAAGAATCCAAAAGTTGAACCATATCTGCTTTGGTAATGTCATCAAAGGTTGACGGATCATTCATTACAACGGGAAAAATCATCTTCTCAAAATTTTTCTTAGTTATATCTGTTTTATCTGTTGCCTTTATTATTCCTTTAGTTATAAAAAAGATCGAGAAAACTATTCCGACAATCGCCATAATGAAAACAAATATGCCGAGCGGATATGCCCATTTTTTTCTTAATTTCTTGTCTTTCATATTTACTCCCTGATTTGATAATTTCCTAAGATTTTGTATTTATATGTTTGAAGCTCTTTCAGTCCCATCGGACCTCTTGCATGTAGCTTTTGAGTGGATATGCCAATTTCCGCTCCGAAGCCAAAGCAACCTCCGTCGGTAAATCTGGTTGATGCATTAACATAAACGCAGGCACTGTCAACTTCATTTAAAAACTTTTCTGCCTTTTCCTTTGATTTCGTAATTATCGCATCACTGTGATGTGTTGAATATTCATCCAAATAATCAATAGCTTCGTCAATATCTTCTACAATTTTACAGGAAATCACATTTGAAAGAAACTCTGCTTTATAATCTTCATTTGTAGCCCTCTTTAATGTCGGCACAATTTTCAATGACTCTTCACAGCCCCTTATCTCTACGCCTTTATCTGTAAGGCGTTTTGCTATTAGAGGTAAGGCAGTTTTTGCTATATTCTTGTGAATTAACATTCCCTCAGCCGCATTGCAAACAGAATTTCTCTGTGTTTTTGCATTGTCAATTATATCAACTGCTCTATCAATGTCGGCAAATTCATCTACATAAATCGTGCAGTTTCCGACCCCCGTCTCAATTGTCGGTATCTTACTGTTAGATTTTACACTTTGGATAAGTCCGGCACCGCCTCTTGGAATAACAAGATCAATCGTCTCAGACTGATTCAACAGAATATTTATGTTTTCTCTGTCATAATCATCAAAAAGACAAATTGTATCCGGATTGATGTTTAAGTCTTCCAGTGTTTTGCGCATAAGTTTACAAAGAAATGCATTTGTATATTTTGCGTCACTTCCGCCTTTTAAAACAATCGCATTTTTAGACTTTATCGCAAGACAAGCAGCGTCTACATTGACATTTGGTCTTGACTCAAATATAACGGCAATTACACCAAAAGGAACACTCACCTTTTGAATTTTAAGTCCGTCAACCGTTTCAAATTCATGTAAAACTTTCCCGCAAGGAGAAGGAAGTTTAGCTAAACTTTTTGTTGCCTCAGCCATACGTAAAATTCGTTCTTCACTGAGTAAGAGTCTGTCAATTAAATTAGATTTTAAATTTTCTTCTCTCGAGGTTTCAACATCTTTTGAATTTTCTGAAATTATCTTTTCTTTTTGTTTGATTAAATTTTCAGAAATCGCAATTAAAATTTCATTTATCTTTTCATCGGAAAATAGGGCCAGTTGCTTGCTTGCAACCTTCGCTCTTTTACCGATATTTTCAAGTTCTCTGTTTTTCATTTTTCTCAAAAGGCGCAAAATATGTACCTATTCTCTCTCCTGCCAAAGCTTTATATATATTGTCGGGATTCTCCCCTTTTAAAATTATTGTCTCAATAGAACTGTCTCTTGCAATTTTTGCAGCCATCAACTTAGTAGTCATTCCGCCGGTTCCGAGTTTTGAAGCACTGCCCTTAGCAATTTCAATAATTTCCGGTGTTATCTCATCGACTACGGAAATTAAATTCGCTCCGGTTTCTTTTGGGTTTCTGTCATACAGTCCGTCTATGTCGGTAAGCATAATTAAAGTATCTGCAGATATAAGTTTTGCAACCTGTGCAGAAAGAGTATCGTTATCGCCGAAAACAATTTCATCGGTTGCAACCGCATCATTTTCATTGACGATTGGCAGAACATTCATATTAAGCAAAGCTTTAAAGTTATTCAATAAATGTTCGCGTCTGTCCTTTTTTTCAAAATCTTCTTTAGTTATCAAAACCTGTCCGATAGTGTGTCCAAAGTCGGAAAAAAACTTATCATAAATAAACATAAGTTCATTTTGACCCACCGCGGCAGCAGCCTGTCTCGAAGGAATGTCATGTGGAAAATCTGTAATTCCAAGTTTTCCGAATCCGGCTCCGATTGCACCCGAAGTAACAAGTACAACTTTAACACCCGAATTTTTAAGATCTGACAAAACACGAGTGAGTGCAAAAATCAATTTTAAGTTTAGTTTTCCGTTTTCATAGGTCAGAGTAGAAGTTCCGACCTTAAAGACTATTGTCTTCATGCTTTGCACACTGCATCACCGTAAAAAATTATAACACAAGAAATATATATATTCTACCACTCAAGAAATCACTTTTATTTATATATAAACTGCAAATATATGTAAAAGACACCGGAAAATCGGTGCCTTTTTATTTATTTTATTTTCCCCATCTTAAGATATAAATACAAACTTTCCGTCTTCCCCACTGATAACATTCGCTTGCACTGTCCATATAGAGATCAACTATGGTTGATCCTTTTCGTGCAAAGCCTCCTGTATCGGCAGCAATTGCATATCCATAAACTTTTTTGCCGTCGGCGGAAACTATATACATCTCTGTTCCATAGGGAATCTGTCTTGGATTCACCGCAACCAAACCGGACTGAGCTATCGCACCTGTTGCGGTTCTTCCGCTTCCTCGATAGGAAGAAATATTGCAAGTATAAGCTGTAGAACCTCCGCTTATCATTTTGAGATAATTTGTAGGTATTCCATCTGATGAAAGAGAATATCTTGACGGTAAAGCTTTTTTAGAAATCTGTTTTTTTCTTCCTTTAACATGAACCCTGGTTCCATGACCGACGACTTTATTTACGGGTTTTTTTATTAACTTAGAATTTGTCAAAGTTGATTTACTGAGTTTACCGTTTACATATTTGTCCTTGTATGTGTTTTCTTGACTTCCGTTTTTTCCCTCGGTAATAACTTTTTTATGTCCTACATAACCTTTGTTATTATCAACATTTACTGTCTTATATTTTATTGTTTCGATAACAGTTCTTGTCTTATACTCAACTCTGTAAATCTCAACAGAACTTCCTTTTTCTATTACCGATGTTAGCGGAACAGAAGTCTCATCATTTTCATTGAGTGAAATTTGAAGTTTATTTAAAACTTGTTCTAAAGTTTCACCGTCTACTTTACACGAATAGATTTTACCGTTGTCCGAAACGGTAACAAAATCTTTTCCTGTAACAACAATCCTCATTCCGTCTTTAAGATTTTCATCCAAATTATAATTTACCGAGTCACCGTCTGCCAGTTGAATTTTAGATTTTATTATTGCATCTTTGACAGAGCCTGCCATATTTAATTTTGATTGCAGAACAGCTCCGTAATATACCTCAACATTCGCCGCTCTTTTTACTTTAATTACGGAAGTTTCTCCGACCTTAAATTTACTTAGATCTAATTCATCATTTGGTTTAAGCTTTATTTTTGCTTTTTCTACAATTTTTTTTGGTTCATAACTTCTTGTTTTCACTACATCGACTTTATTATCATGTTCCAAAGTCACCTGGTATTCGCTCGTTGCATACGCTGTAACAGAACTTATCATCAAGATAAATACAACCAACGTAGCGACCCATTTTGATTTGTTGATTTTGTCTTTGTTAATTTTTATCATAAACTCTCCTTGCCTTCTACTTTTCAAAAGGCAATAGAATTTTATTTGATTAAAAATTTAAAATCAACTTTTTTAAACTCAACTTTTTGTGAAAAATGCACAAATACTCACGGTTTGAAAGTCTCATTTGAGAAAAAATCTTCTATTATAAAAGTTACAACCTTGTAATCTTTGTGCAAAACGATAAATATTACAAAAGAGTTACATTGTGCAATATAAATAAAAAAGAAGCAATCAAGATTGCTTCTTTTGTTTAGAATTTGGGTTGATTTTATAAAAATAGCAAATAATATTTTTTTAATTTTTGTCGATTGAACTGTAATCACTCAGTGAATCAACCAAATCTTTATTTGAATCTTTCATATTGGGAGTCATTTTTGAGTTGTTTACATGCTTGATAATCGCAATAACTATCAAAGCAATAACTGCAATAGCCGCAATAGAAAAGATTGCAATTATCCATTTTGGGAAAACTACCTTACTTTTTCCTGAGGCAGCATTATCATTAAACTTAACCTTTATTGTATATTCAGTTTTATTTCCGTCAGGTGTATTAACCGTAACAGTTATTAAATTATCTTCGTTTGGAACGAGTTTATCTGCACCTGTAACTGTAACATCAGCCTTAGGATCTTTCGGTTTAGCCTTAATATCAAGGCTTTTCACGCTGGATGGAACCTCTACTACATAATACGGAATAGTCGGATCAAAATCAGGATTCAGTGGATATAATCCGTCGTTTACTTTCAATGTTTTTAGTAAAACATCTTCACTTTTGTCTATTCTGATCGCCGATTGAGGGTCAGTTGTTTCTGCCACTGTATAAACCGGAACTTTTGAAATCGGCGCAAATGTAAATCCGGGTGCGCTGTTACGATTTCTTTTTTTCGTGGTAGTGGTTCGAGAATATGTAGGACGAGTTGTTGTATTTGTAGATGGTTTTGTCGTGTTATCGTCCGGTTTTTTCTTTGTTGTAGAAGTTGTTGTACTTGCTTCTACAACTTTTACAACCTTTGTTGCGGTAAGTGTTGTAGGTGTATCCGAGCCTTTCTCCTTAACCGTCAGGTTAACCGTAAAAGTAAATGTATCGTTTACTTTAGGTGTTCCGTCAACCTCAGCAAAGAAAAACAGATTTGCTTTTTCACAAGGTGTGGATATTTTAAATTTCCCACCGGATTCCATTTCCGGATACGGAGAACCTGCAGCTTTAGTTATAGCTGCCTGAGTAGACGAATTTGAAGGGGTCACAGTAAAATTGCCTTCAATAGATTCAATAACTTCTCCCGAAGAAGGTCTGATTTTCAAAATCAAAGATATATTATCAGTATTGTCAATAGCTACTGTATCTTTTCCCAGCAAACCTGTAGTTGAAGGTTCGGCGAAAGCAGTAAGCGAAAGTATTAACACAAAACATACAGTGATAAAAACAGCCAACGTCTTTTTAATGCTTTTCATGATATTCATCTCCTATCGATTGAAAACACAAAATCATATAAAGATTCTATCTTTAATTTAATAAAATGTCAATAATTTATTAAGTATATTATAGTTATTTTTCACAAAATTATTTACCGGTTGACAATATATTCAAAGCTTTGGAAATATGTGGATCCTCTTGATCTTTCATTATTCCTAATCTTTCTCTTTGTTTGTCGGTCAAAGGAATAGGATAATCCGGATTGAGTCCTGTCTTATCATAAGGGATTCCGCTTAGCGGGTAAATTTCTGCAACCGACAATACAACTGCACTTCCGTCACTGAATTGAAAAACCTCTTGCATGGTTCCGATACCGGCTGTTTTTTCACCTATTAGTTCTGCTTTTCCGAATTCTTTAAGATCGCAGGCAAAAAGTTCGGCAGGTCCACTTGTCTTATTTGATACTAAACATAAAATAGGCAAGGTAATCTGCTGAGCATCGGAAGAAAATGTTTTTATAATCTCATTATCTTTATTTTTTGCGATTGCGATTGCCTTTATTCCTGAGCTTCCGACAGGAACAATGAGATCTAAGGCAGAAGCCGCATTTTCTATATTGCCTTTGCTTGTATTTCTAAGATCTAAAATTATAGAAGAAGCTTTTTGTTTGCTTATTTTTTTAAGGACCTCATCAAGTTGGTCCTTTGTGTTACCATAAAAAGCATTTATTTTTATATAAGCAATATCTCCTATCATTCTATAAGTAACAGTATTCAAACTAAAGCCCATAACTAAATTAACAGATATGTTTTTTCCGTCTCGTCTATATGTAATGTCAACGGATGATAGCTTCTCTCCATACAGCTTCTTTATTAAATCACTGCTGTTCGATTCGTTTACTTCATCATCACCGACTTTTATAATTTCGTCTCCGAGTATTATTCCTGCATTGGCAGCTGACGAGTTCTCAGCAACATCCGTTACCGTAATAACATTTTTTTCTTTGTTATATTTGCAAGTCAAACCTGTTCCGGCAACCTTACCGGCAAGTCTGTTCTTATATATAATGTAATCTTCGGCACTCAAGTAAAAACTCGACTCATCGTTAAGTCCGTTTACATAACCGGCTGACAAGCCCTTGCTTAAAAGTTCATTGTCTATAGGTTTATAGTATTTCTTCCTTACAAGTTCATCAATACTTGCCACTTGCTTATACATACCGGTTCTGTTAGGTAAGTTTTCAATAAGCTTATTATATATTCCTATGGAAGATCCCATTGTGATAGCAATTGTCAAGACAACCGCCAAAATCAAAACGGATATCATTGTTGAAACACTGACTTTTTTCTTCATTATTGCTCCTATAATTATCTTTTAGGCATTGGTGGCATATACGGCAATGGATTTTGAAGTTTATGATTTATTCTGACTTCCAAATGCAAATGCGGAC
Source organism: uncultured Oscillospiraceae bacterium (assembly GCA_902489335.1). Lineage (GTDB taxonomy): Bacteria > Bacillota > Clostridia > Oscillospirales > Acutalibacteraceae > JAUNLX01. The sequence goes on from CABTZO010000006.1 coordinate 27,334, forward strand.
CCGAGCTGTTACCGGTACTTCCCATATATCCTATAACATCTCCGGCTTTTACCTTTTGACCGTCGACTGCGGCAAAACCGGACATATGACCATAAAGAGTAACAAATCCGTCTCCGTTATCAACTGTTGCATGATTACCGTAAGACCAGTGCAAATGTCTAATATGAAAAACCCCGTCATGTGCCGCATGAATAGCCGTTTTCTTATTACCGCAACTGATATCAAGACCCTGATGAAAATCAGAAGCTGTAGAACCGTTTATAGTATATGTTCTTCTTCCGTAATAAGAAGAGATATATCTGTCCCTTTCCCAAATGGGACAAACAAGCTTTCCGACATTACCCGAGCCTGTTGAAATCTGAGAATTCAAATAAGCATTATATTCCTGTCTCTCTTTTTCCATTTGTCTCAGATAAATTGTTGTTAACTTTTTACTCGTTGCAATTTTTGTCATTTCCGCTTGATAAGCATTAACGGCACTGTCAAGTTTGGCTCTTTCGGCAGCGACTTTCTTTTGTGAAGCAATTTCTGTTTGTTTGTCGGACTCAATTGTTTTTTTACTGTTTTCAAGCGTTTCTATCTTAGCCTGCTTTGACTTCTTGCTTAATTGAATTTTAAGAATAGCGGCTTTTACTTTGTTCACAAGTTTCATATCATTTTCGGATACATTTTTCATAAGCTCTATTCTTGTTAAAAGTGAAGTGATACTGTCGGAAGATAAAATAACTTCTATTGTAGAACTTTCTCCTGACATATATATTGCACGAAGTCTTTTACAAAGCTTTTCCTCGTTTTCATTTATAATTTTTTCCTGATCTGCGATTTGAGCGTCTAAAGTTGCTATTTCAGAATTAAGTGTTTTGATTTGACTTTCGCAACTGTCAATACGACTGTTGAGCGCATTAATTTTATCTTGATACGCTCTTATAACTGCATTGAGCCTGTTAGCTTCTGTCAGAGCAGGTAAGGCGGCCTTTTTTGTCTCCGCTTCTTGCTTGTCAAGATACGCCAGTTGTTTGTCCAACGCCTTTATAGTTTCATTTATTTCTCCTATTGACTTAGCACTTGCTTTTTGAGGTACTGCAAAAGAAAAGCAGGTGAAAATCAAGATGGTTGTGAGAAAAACAGAAATTATCGATGAAAATTTTTTCTTATCAGACATCATACAGAACACTTCCTTCATCTTTAAGATATTTTTTGAGTGAAACCGCACTTCCTACAACACCTGCCGTTATACCAATAAACAAGAATAATAAAATTAAAGGTAAAATAAATGGTAAAACAGGCAGAACTTTCATTGTAAGCATCATCGTTCCCGGGCCTATTAAGCTTTTGACAATTGAATAAACGCCAATAACTATCGCCAGTGATATTGCACTCGATATGCTTCCGATTGCAAAGCCTTCAACCATAAACGGTAATCGAACAAATTTGTTCGTCGCTCCAACTGCTTTCATAATACTGATTTCTCTTCTTCTGCTATAAATGGCGACTTGAATCGTGTTTGAAATAATAAACAGAGAAACTGCAAGTAACATTCCTATTATACCTGCACAAATGGCTGTAACAGAAGTTCTGAATTTTGAAAGTTTTTTTGCTAAGTTTCCGTTTTCTCTGATACTTATAATATAGGGATAGGTTTTTATTTTAGCGGTTATATCATCATAGTTTTTCATGCTTTTTAGTGTTACCTTGTAAGCATCAGGCAAAGGATTTTTGTCAAGTCCACTTAAAACAGTTGCGTCTTTTCCCAATGATTCAAGTTGCTTTTTGAAAGAAACTTCTTTCGGAATATATTCAACACGTGCAACTTTTTCCGTCGATTCTATTTTCTTTCTGAGTACCTCTTTTTGTTCTGCGGAAGAACCGTCTTGAATGAAGACCATCACCACATTTTCGGATTCAATTTTGCCGATCATATTATTTATGTTTGCAAAAACTAAAATTGCAAATCCGATCATTATAAGACATGAGGTCAACACAACGATTGAAGCAACAGACATAAGCTTATGTGTAACTAAGCTCTTAAATCCCTGTTTTATCAGATATGAATAACTTCCGGTTTCACGCCTTTTGTTCTTTCTTTTCGGAACAATCGGAGTTTCTTCGGCAGATAAATTGTCTTTTCTTTTTTTACTCATTTTTCTCCGTCCTCAAGATATTTTGAATAATCATTTTCAAGCTCAAACTGTCCGCTTAAAGCTTTTTTGATAATCTCAGTTTTTTCTTCCTTATTCATTTTTTTGATATCTTCATCTATTTTTGGCGGAGTTTTCTTTTGTCTTGCATAGTTTGAAAGTATCTTCTGCTTGTAAAGTGCCTCTTCATTTTTTTTGTTATATGTGATTCTGTCCTTGTGCATTCCTTTGGGAATATCTGAAATAATTTCTCCTTCATCAATACAAATTAATCGATGATCATATTTTTTAACAAGCTCATGTTCATGGGTTACCATGATTACCGTAGTTCCATTTTCATTAATTCGGTTCAACAAATTAACAATGTCAAGAGACATTTCGGGGTCTATATTTCCGGTAGGTTCATCTGCGATTATTATGTCCGCATTATTTACAAGAGCTCTCGCAAGTGCTGCTCTCTGCTGTTCACCGCCCGAAATTTTTTCGGGAAGTTCACGAGCCTTTGACGATAAACCGACCAAGCTCAAAACATAGGGAACCCTTTTTCTTATTTCATGTTCCGAAGCTCCGATAACTCTCATGGCAAATGCAACATTATCATAAACCGTCATAGTAGGTATGAGTCTGAAGTCTTGAAAAACAATTCCCATAGTTCTTCTAAAATATGGAATTTCGCTTTCTTCCATATTATTTAAATTAAAATCATTTATTGTAACATTACCGTTTGTAGGCAATTCTTCTCTGAAAATTGTCTTTAAAAGTGTGCTCTTGCCGGAACCGGAAGATCCGACAACAAAGACAAATTCTCCTCTTTCTATCTTAAAACTAACGTTTTTAAGAGCCACTGTCCCGTTAGGGTAGACTTTGGAAACGTTTTTAAATTCTATCAAAATATATCCTCCGAATAATCTGTGTAAAGTATATTAGCTTTACCTAAGGTTTTATTTTCCTATATATAATTTATAACCTTAAATCAAAGCAAAGTCAAGAATATCAGCTATCTTGCGATAATTTTTTGACTTTATGAAATTATACCACAGCGAAAAAATAATTGTAACCCTTTTGTAACAATTTAAGTCCATAAAAAGATTTAAAAAACAATAGACTTATCAAAACCATTTTGATAAGTCTATTGAATAATTTATAAATTTTAATATTTAGCGGGTTTTGTATCCAAATATTTTTGGACCATTAAGGCTACTTTAAAAACAATCGCGTCGTCAAATTCTCTCAAATCCAACCCTGTAAATTTTTTGATTTTTTCAAGTCTGTAAACAAGAGTATTTCTGTGGACATATAGTTTCCTTGAAGTTTCAGAAACATTTAAGTTGTTTTCAAAGAATTTTTGAATTGTTTCAAGTGTTTCTCTGTCCATACTTTCGATTGAACCCTTTTTGAAAACTTCTTTCATAAACATTTCACAAAGGGTTGTGGGCAATTGATATATAAGCCTTGCAATTCCAAGATTTTCATAGTTGACAATGGGCTTTTCCATATCAAATACTTTGCCGACTTCAAGCGCAACCTGTGCTTCTCTGAATGAACCTGCCAAATCTTTAAGCGAAGTTACAATTGTGCCGATACCAATCTGTGATTTTCCAAAAAAATCAGTCGAAAGTGAGTCGCAGATAGACTGAGCCAACTTCTGCAATTCATCATTGGTGGTGTCTTCCTTGACTTCCTTTACTACAGCGATATCAGTATCATTTATTGTAATGACAAAATCTTTTTTCTTTTCCGGGAAAAGATTTTGAATTAAATCATAGGCAGGTAAACTCTTCTTTGAATCCATTCTGACAATTAAAACTGCTCTTGGAATTTCAATATCAAAATGAAGTTCTCTTGCCTTTAAATAAATATCACCGGGTAAAATGTTATCGGTTATTATATTCTTAACGAAGTTTCCTCTGTCATATTTTTCATCATACAGTTTTTTAGTATTTGCAAGAGAAATCGCAATTATTTTAATTAAATCCTCATAGGATTCATTCGCATTCTCAATGAAAACGGCGTTCTCTAATTTTTGACCAAAACCAAACGGAAAATACAGATCACCGTTTACAATTACTGATTTATTTGGAACAAAAACGTCAGATACGGAAACATTTTTAGTATCTCCGATTTTGCTGAGTTCAGTGCATGCAATTATTGATGTTGTAGCATCGATTACTCCGACATTGTTATTCACAAGATCTTTTACCTGTTGCAAATAACCTTGAAAAAGTTTGTTCGACAAATTCTTTCCTCCTTTTTTGTGTAAAATAACTAATGCTTTATACATTTTACATATTTTTTGAAAAATATTCAAGACTAATTGACTAAAAATATCGTAAAAAAAGAAATGTTTACAATTTAACAAGCAAAAAAAGAATCGTTTCAATCGAAACGATTCTTTTTAATCATTTATATTTATTTTTGGTTTTTTAAATTTGTTGTAAATTTCTCCAGTCTTTCATTAGCCGACAAAAGCTCTTTTGAAGAGGATCCCAAGACTTCAATTATATATTCGACAGCTGATTTCTTAAAACTGTTTGCCCAGTTTTTAGCTTCAGTTCTGATTATATCTGCTTCAGTTTGAGCATTGGTCAACATCTTTTTCGATTCAGCCTTAGCATTTGTAAGATCGATATCAGCCTCAGACTTTTCTTTGTTGGTCTTCTTTTGAAGTTCTTGCGCTTCACTTTTTGCTTTACTCAAAAGGTTGTTCGCTTTATTTTCGGCATCTGTGATTATTTCCTTAGCTTTTGCTTCGGCTCTTTTCACTGTTTCCTGAACAGACACAATTTCATCAGATTTTTTTTCGGCCTGTTTTATTATTTCTTTTTCTTTTTCTTCAGCCTTTGCAACAATTTCCGAATAGTATTTGTCGGCAGCCTTCTTTTTTTCGTCAAATTCGGTTTTCGATTTTATTGCAAGTTCGCTTGCATTTTTATTTGCAGTTGATATTTTTTCTTTCGCATCTTCAGAGGCTTTTTGCAGAATGGATCCTCTCTCCGAAACAAGAATCTGAGCTTCTTTAATCTCTTTCGGAAAATTCATCCTCATATTTTCAATAACGGTATTGATATCTTCCGGATCAATCGAAACTCTTCCTGAAAAAGCTTGCGGTTTCCCGTTATCGACAATTTCTTCTATTTGGTTAATATATTCTTCAAATACAGACATTTTATTTCCTTCCCAATTTATTTAATATATCTTCTTTAACACATTCAGGTACAAAATCTGAAATATCACCGCCAAGGCTGGCAATCTGTTTTACCATAGAAGAACTTAAGAATAGATTGTTCTTGTCAGCGGCAATAAAAACAGTCTCCAACTTCGGATAAATTTCCTTATTCGTTACAGCTTGCTGAAATTCGTTTTCAAAATCGGAAACAGCTCTCAATCCTTTAACAATTATATTAATATTATTCATTTTTGCATAATTTGCAAGCAATCCGTCATAAAAATCGACAACAACATTTTCTTGTCCTTTTATGGCTCTGTTGATAAAATCCATTCTCTCTTCAACGGAAAACGAATTTTTCCCAATCTTTTGCTGATTTTGCAATATAAGCACTATGACTCGATCAAACATTTCAGACGCTCTGTTAATAACATCTAAATGTCCGTTTGTAATAGGATCAAAACTACCGGGACAAATTACTGTCATTCTTTACCTCTTTTTATACTTTATTATTTTCACTCTTCCGTATTTATATGTTTTAATCATTCCCAAAAATTCAGGCATCTGCGGTTCTTTATCACTGCTGTCTAATTCACATAAAACAATCGCTTCATCGTTAAGAATACATTCAAGGAGTTTGAGTGTTTTTGAGGTCAAATCTTTTCCGTAAGGAGGATCCATAAAAACGATATCAAATGTCTTATACATTTTTTTGAGATACGACAAAACATCTTCACGAATTACAAGAGCGTTATCATAGAATTTTACTTTTTTTAAGTT